>JADGHP010000275.1 GCA_019683855.1 Thermoleophilia bacterium | reverse complement strand
CATCAGCCCGCGCTCGCGGCCACCGCGCTCGGCAGCGCCGCGTACAGCTCGTCGTGCAGCCGCTCGACGATCCGCTCGCCCGCGCGCCCGTCCCACAGCTCGGGCAGCGCGTGGGCGGACACGCGCTGCCCGAGCGCCTCGACCGCCGCCTCGAGCACGCGGTGCGGGTTGCGCCCGATCACGCGGTTCGTCCCGTGCGTGACGGTGACCGGCCGCTCGGTCGTCTCCCGCAGCGTCAGGCAGGGAACGCCGAGCACCGTCGTCTCCTCCTGCACGCCGCCCGAGTCGGTGAGCACGAGGCTCGCGTCCCCCATCAGGCCGACGAAGTCGAGGTAGCCGAGCGGCGGGACGACGACGAGGCGCGGCGAGGCGACGAGGTGCGCCCCCAGCTCGGCGTGCTCGATCCGGTCGCGCGTGCGTGGATGGAGCGGGAAGACGACCGGCAGGATCCGCGAGAGCTCGACGAGCGTCGAGAGCAGGCTCTCGAGCACGACCCAGTCGTCGACGTTGGCCGAGCGATGCAGCGTGACGAGGGCGTAGCGGCGGCCGGCCAGCCCCATGCGCGCAGCCGTCCGGCGGGCGCGGCTCGCCTCGCGGAAGCGCACGAGGGTGTCGATCATCGTGTTGCCGACGAAGAAGATCCGCCGCCGGTCGATCCCCTCGCGGACGAGGTTGTCGACGGCGTCGCGGCTCGTCGCGAACAGGTAGGAGGAGAGGTGGTCGCACAGGCGACGGTTGATCTCCTCCGGCATCGAGAGGTCGTGGCAGCGCAGGCCGGCCTCGACGTGGGCGACCGGGTAGCGCTCCTTCGCCGCCACCAGGCTGCACGCGAGCGTCGAGTTGACGTCCCCGACCACGACGACGATCGCCGGCCGGATTCGCTCCAGCGTCGCCTCGAAGGCGAGCATGATCCGCGCGGTCTGCGTCGAGTGGCTGTGCGAGCCGACGCCGAGGTGGACATCCGGCTCGGGCAGGACGAGCTCGTCGAAGAAGACGTCCGAGAGCTCCGCGTCGTGGTGCTGGCCGGTGTGGACGATGACGCAGGAGAGCTCGGCCCGCCGGGCCGCCTCCACGATCGATGCGGCCTTCACGAAGTTCGGCCGCGCACCAACGACGACGAGCAGCTGCGGCATCGCGGCCAGGCTACGAGGCGCTCCGGAGCCGAAGCGCCGGGAGAACGTCAAGGCGTCGTCCGACGGAGGCATAGGCGCAGCTCGGGTTCACGTCCGCGCTCCCGTCGTCGCCTCCCCCGCCTCGCGCCGCTCCAGCGCCGCCTCGACCAGCTCGGCGAGCCGCGCCGTCCTCGTCTCCCACGTGCTCGCGGCGGCGAGCGCCTGCCGGCGCGCCGCGTCCGCGGGCGAGCGGAGCCGCAGCGCCGCCTCGGCCGCGGCGACGAGCCCCGCGGCGCCGTCCGCGACCGCGACGTCGGGCCCCATCCCGCGCAGCTCGGGCAGCCCCGTCGCCACCACCGGCTTGCCCGCCGCCAGGTACTCGAACAGCTTGAGCGGGAAGCAGCTGCGCGTGTACTCGTTGGCGAGGTACGGGATCACGGCCACGTCGAAGCCGGCGACGTAGCGCGGCAGCTCGGCGTAGGGCCTCGCCCCGAGCCAGAAGACGTTGGGCCGCGCCGCGAGCGCGCGCACCCGCTCCTCCCCCTCGCTCGCCGGCCCGACGAGGACGAACGACCACCGCGGACGCGCCGCGGCCGCGGCGGCGAGCAGGTCGAGGTCGACCTTGGCGGCGAGGAAGTTGCCGACGAAGCCGACGACCGGGCGGCGTAGCGAGCGCAGCTCGTTCGCGACCTCGCCCTCCTCCGCCGCGCGGGCGAAGTGCGCGTACTCCCCCACGTTGCGCACGAGGAACGTGCTGGGGTTGAGGGCGCGGTGCCGCTCGAGCAGCGGCGTCGCGGTGACGAAGACGAGGTCGGCCCGGGCGACGAGCTCGCGCTCGCAGCGGGCGACGAGCGCGCGCCGCCTCCGGTCGGCGCCCGCCTGCTCGGCGTACTCGTCGACGCAGTCGTAGACGAGGAG
>JADGHP010000274.1 GCA_019683855.1 Thermoleophilia bacterium | reverse complement strand
CGGGCGCGGTCCTCGGCGCCGGCGGCGAGCAGCTCGAGCTGCTGCCCGACGGGGCTCGTCAGCTCGACGAGCTCGACGCGCAGCTCGAGCACGGGCGCGGGCAGCTCGGCGAGCTTCGGCGCGAGCGCGAGCCGGATCCGGTCGGCATCCGCTCCCGGCTCGCGGAGAGTGAGCGTGCGCCGCCACGAGCCGCCGCCGACGATCCGCGCCGCGAGCGCGACCTTGCGCACGAAGCGGTCGCGCCGCTCCGGCCGAGCGAGCACGGCCTCGACGAGCGCCCCGAGCGCGCGCCGGAGGGTCAGCTCGTTGCCGACCGCCTCCGGGAACTCGAGCGACTCCGCGACCTCGGCGGGCGGGCGGCGACCGCGCACCCGCGCGGCCGCCCCGCCTCTCGCCAGGCTCCAGGCGCGCCGGCCGTCCGGCCCCAGACGTTCGGCCACGGCGCCGCCCGGGAGCCCGGCAAGCTGTCCCAGCCTGCGCACCCCGAGCGCCTCCAGCTCCTCGGCGCGCCGCCGCTCGAGCGGCAGCAAGGTCAGCGGCAGCGGCGCGAGGAAGCCCGACACCTGCTCCTCGCCCACGACGAGCACCTGCCCCGGCTTCGCGACCGACGCGGCCGAGAGCGCGGCGAAGCGCCGCGACGAGGCGCCGATCCGCGCGTCCCACGCCGGCCCGACGGCGGCGAGCGCCCGCCGGAGCGCCGGCTCGAGCCCGCCGTAGAGCCGCTCGACGCCGCGCGTGTCGAAGTAGGCGACGCCGAGCGCCGCGGGCTCGACCGCGAAGCCCGCGTCCTCGAGCGCACGGACGACCTCCTCCCACGCCTGCTCGGCGCCGGCGGGATCGGGGTCGACGAGCACGAGCCCGGGACAGGTGGCGAGCGCCTCCCCCAGCCGCATCCCCGGCCGCACTCCCGCGGCCTCGGCGGCCGCGGTGACCGGCCCGAGCAGCGGCTCCGCCCCGGCCTCCGGCGCGAGCGCCGCAGGCCGCAGCGCGAGCGACGGCGTCTTCCGCAACGCGGCCCTCAGCTCGAAGCCCGGGATGGAGAGACAGGCAATCACAGAACGGATGTTCTATACGAACATACGTTCCCTTGTCAAGCCGAGCGCTGCTGTCTCAGATCGCCCGGGTGGCGGCCGCGCCGCGCTCGCGCCGGTGGCGCTGCCAGTCGACGAGGAGCACCTGGATCGAGCCGGCGATCGGAATCGCGCCGAGCGCGCCGAGCACGCCAGCGACCTCGGCTCCGATGAGCACCGCCACGAGCGCGGCGAGCGGCGAGAGCTGCACCGTCCGCCCGTAGACGAGCGGCTGCAGCAGGTGGTTCTCGATCTGCTGGTAGACGATGAAGAACACCGCGACGACGAGGGCGGCCGTCGTCCCGTTCGCGGCGAGCGCGACGAGCACGATGACGATGGCGGCGAGGGTGGCGCCCGCGAGCGGGATCAGGTCGAGCAGCGCCACGAGCAGCCCGAGCGCGACCGCGTACGGGACGCCGAGCGCGAAGAGCACGATCCCCGAGGAGACGCCCGCGATGAGGCTGATGAAGAGGTTGCCGCTCACGTAGCCGCCGACGGTGCGGTAGATGTCCCGCCCCACCTGGCGCCAGCGCGGCTGGGACGCCTCGGGCAGGAGCCCGTACAGCCGCTCCATCCACGCCGGCCCCTCGAGCAGCATGAAGAAGGTCATGAACACGATCGTGACCACGGCGGCGATCGCGGTGAGGACGCCGCGCGTGATCGAGAGAGCGGCGCCCGCGCCGACGGTGAACCGCGACACCCCGCCCGTCTCGACCGCGCGCCGCACCTTCTCGACCACGTGGTAGCGGGTCTCGAGGAAGCCGAGCCGCCCGCGGCCCTTCGTGAGGTCGTGGATGTAGTCCGGCACCTTGCCGGCGAAGCTGTTCACCTGGTCGACGAGCGTCGGCACGAACGCGGCCGCGATCCCCGCGACGGCGGCGAACGCGAGCAGGTACGCGACCCCGGCGGCGGCGCCCCGCCTCCGGATCCCGCGCCGCTGCAGCCACTCCACGAGCGGGTTGAGCGCGAGTGCGAGGAA
>JADGHP010000273.1 GCA_019683855.1 Thermoleophilia bacterium | reverse complement strand
TGGGCTCGGTGGACTCACCGGAATCTTCGCATCCTTGGCCAGCGCGGCCCGCGGATAGAGGGCCAGTATCAAATCGTCGTTCAGGTTGAAGAACGCTACAGCACCGTCCTCAAACTCCGTGCCGATGATTCCTTGCGTCGGCAAACCCAGCCCGTCGCGATAGAAGGCAAGGGACTTCTCGAGATCATCAACACCAACCGTGATCACCTTGATCCGCGGTTTCATTGACTCTCCTCCTGGTGGGCGTGGCCATGCCGACGATCCGGCGCATAGGCGAGGCAGACGACGCCGGAGCCGAATGCCCGGGACTCGCGTAATTCGAGACGAAGCGACGGGCAATCGGGCTCGAACAGGCGCCTCCCGCTGCCCATGACGACGGGATGAACCAGGAGGCGGATCTCGTCCACGAGCTCGCTGGCCATCAACGATCGAGCGAGGGTGAGGCTACCGGGAACAGCCAGGTACGATCCTGCTTGCTCCTTCAGCTTCGCAACCTCTGCCGCGACGTCGCCTCGGATGACGGTGGAGTTCCCCCAAGACGTGTCGTCGAGCGTGGACGAGACGACGTACTTGGGCATGCTGTTCAGCTTGTCAGCGATTCCAAACTCGTTGTTCCGTTTCTGCGGCCAGAATCTCGCGAAGATTTCATACGTTTTCCTTCCGATGAGTATGGCATCGGCGTTCAAGATTTGGGAGACGTTGAAGTCCTCGACGTCTTTGCTGTAGTAGGGGAACTGCCACTCCTCCGGGGATTCGGCAACCCCGTCGACCGTGACATAGGTGTACACGACAAGTTGGCGCATGAGCTGATCTCCCGCCTATCCACCACAATATACGAGAGGAATCTAGCTTGCCTTTGCATCTGCTCGAGCGCCGTGCTCGATCGTCCTACTCGTCCTTCTTGGTGCGCGACGGCTGGACGCGCTTGGGCTCACCGGGCATCTTCGGGAAGTTGGGCGGGTACGGCGCCTCCCCGATCCCGGCCGCCTCCTCGCGCTCCACCCACTCGAGCAGCCGCCGCAGGTCGCATACCGACGCGGGGTCGTCGATCCCGGCGTGCACGTCGCCGAGCTTCGCGAACCGCGCCGGCATCGTCGCCATCGTGAAGTCCTCGGTCTCGAGGTCGTCGAGCTCGTCCCAGCGGAAGGGCGCGGACACCGTCGCGTCCGGCCTCGCCCGAACGGAGTAGGCCGACGCGATCGTCCGGTCGCGCGCGTTCTGGTTGTAGTCGATGAAGACCTTGGCGCCGCGCTCCTCCTTCCACCAGGCGGTCGTCACGAGGTCCGGCAGCCGCCGCTCGACCTCGCGCGCGAAGGCGAGCGCGCAGCGGCGCACCTCCCGGAACCCGAAGCGCGGCTCGATTCGGCAGGCGACGTGGATGCCGCGGTTGCCGGAGGTCTTGGGCCAGCCGGTGAAGCCCAGCTCGGCGAGGGTCTCGCGCACGACGGCGGCGACCCGCTTCGCCTCCGCGAAGCCGGTGCCCGGCTGGGGGTCGATGTCGATGCGCAGCTCGTCGGGGCGCTCGACGTCGGCGCGGCGCGACGGCCACGGGTGGAAGTCGATCGTGGCGAGGTTCGCCGCCCATGCCACGTGCGCGAGCTCGGTCACGCACAGCTCGTCGGCGGTGCGCCCCGACGGGAACGTCACGCGGACCGTCTCGATCCACTCGGGGCGCTTCGCGGGCACGCGCTTCTGGTAGATCGCCTCCCCCTCCGCCCCGTCGGGGTGTCGCTTGAGCTGTGTGGGCCGCTCGTAGAGCGCGCGCACGATCCCTTCGCCGACGGCGAGGTAGTAGCGGACGAGGTCGAGCTTGGTCTCGCCGCGCGTGCGGAAGAAGACCTTGTCGGGGTTGGTCACGCGCACGGTGCGACCCCCGACATCGAGCTCCACGTCCGGTGCCGGCATCCTGGGAGTATCGTCTAAATCGTGCTGGAAGACCCGCGCCCGATCGCGATCTCGCTCGAGCCGCTCGACGACTACGTCGTCGTCGAGCCGACCGACGAGGAGGCCGAGACGCGGGCGGGGCTGATCATCCCCGCGAGCGCCGAGGCCCAGTGCCG
>JADGHP010000272.1 GCA_019683855.1 Thermoleophilia bacterium | reverse complement strand
CCGATGTCGATCCCCAGCTCCAGCGCGTCCGTCGCGGCGACGCCGAGCAGCTCGCCCTCGACGAGGCGCCGCTCGATCTCGCGCCGCTGCTGCGGCGTGTAGCCGGCACGGTAGGGGGCGAGCCGCCTCGCCGTCGCCGCGTCCAGCCGGTCGCAGGCGAAGCGATGGACGAGCTCCGCGGCGCGGCGCGTCTTCGCGAAGCAGATCGTCCGCAGCCCGCGCGAGACGAGCGCGGCGAGCAGCCGCGACGCCTCGCCCAGCGGGCTCGCTCGCAGCCCCAGCTCGGGCTCGACGAGCGGCGGGTTCCAGAGCGCGATCGTCCGCTCCGCGCGCGGGGCCGCGTCGTCGCTCACGACCGTCGCGTCGACGCCGAGCAGCGAGCGCGCCAGCTCGTCCGGGTTCGCGATCGTCGCGGAGGCGAGCAGAAGCTGCGGCTCGGCGCCGTAGATCGCCGCCAGCCGGCGCAGCCGGCGCAGCACGTTCGCCACGTGGGAGCCGAAGACGCCGCGGTAGACGTGCGCCTCGTCGACGACGACGTAGCGGAGGTTGTGCAGCACGTCTCCCCACAGGTCGTGCCGCGGCAGCACGCCCACGTGGAGCATGTCCGGGTTGGTGAGGATCGCGTTCGCGAAGCCGCGGATGCGGCGGCGGTGCTCCTGCGGCGTGTCGCCGTCGTAGATCGCGGGCCGGACGCCCGGCACCGCGAGCGCAGCCAGGGTGCGCGCCTGGTCCTGGGCGAGCGCCTTCGTCGGGTAGAGGTAGAGGGCGCGGCGACGCGGATCGGCTGCGAGCGCGTCCAGCACCGGCAGGTTGAAGGCGAGCGTCTTCCCCGAGGCGGTGCCGGTCGTGACGATCACGTGGCGGCCCCGGGTCGCGGCCTCGTAGGCCTCGGCCTGGTGGGCGTACAGCTCCTCGATCCCCCGGCGGGCGAGCGCCTCGCGCACCGCCGGGTGGAGCCCCTCCGGGAGCGGTGCCGTGCGAGCCTCGCGCGCAGGCTCGCCGCCGAGGTAGGCCAGCTCCTCGCCGGCGAGCAGGTCGTCCCACCGCGCCACGGCGCTCATCCCGCTATTGAACCTGTGGAGCGCCTGTGAAGGTACGGCGGCGAAGCGGACGGGACGCCTGCACGGTCGTGGCTTCGACCCGAACCTCGCCGAGCCGGAGCGCCGCCTCCGCTGCGCGGCTAGGGTTTCCGCACCGGGGTGCCGCGTCCGCGGCTGAGATCACACCCGTCGAACCTGATCCGGGTCATGCCGGCGAAGGGAGAGCGATGATTCCACGGGCACTCACGATCGCGACCTCCGACTCGGGGGGCGGCGCGGGGATCCAGGCCGATCTGAAGGCGTTCGCCGCCGCGGGCGCCCACGGGACCTCCGTCCTCGTCGCCTTGACCGCGCAGAACACCGTCGGCGTGACCGCGATCCACGAGCTGCCTCCCGCGTTCGTGCGCGCGCAGCTCGAGGCCGTCTACGACGACATCGGCGTCGACGCGGCGAAGACCGGGATGCTCTACTCGCGCGCGTTGATCGAGACCGTGGCGGACTTCCTCGAGGCGCGTCCGACGCCGCTCGTCGTCGACCCGGTGATGGTGGCGAGCTCGGGAGCGAAGCTGCTCGAGGACGACGCCGTGGACGCGCTCGTGGGTCGGCTCTTCCCGCTCGCGACCGTCGTCACCCCGAACCTCGTCGAGGCGCGCTCCCTCGCCGCGCTCGAGCCGAGCAACAGGCTGGTACGAGGATCGAGGCGCGAGCTGGCGGAGGCGCTGCACGCGCTCGGCGCGCCGGCGGTGATCGTCACCGGCGGGCACGGCGACGACGCGGTCGACCACCTCTTCGACGGTCGCGAGCACCACGAGATTCCGGTCGACCGTCACGAGGTCGCCGCCACGCACGGAGCGGGGTGCACGCACTCCGCGACGCTCGCCGCGCTCCTCGCCCGCGGGCTGCCGCTGCTCGAGGCGGCGCGCGGCGCCGCCGAGGCCGCCTCGCGGGCGGTCGCGCAGGGGCTCGTCGAGATCGGCGCCGGCGAGGGGCCCGTCGACGTGCTGGGGGTGCGCCGATGAGCC
>JADGHP010000271.1 GCA_019683855.1 Thermoleophilia bacterium | reverse complement strand
CCCGGCGGCGATCCGGTCACGCTGCGCGGCCCGCTCGGGCACGCCGCCCCCGGCGAGCACCTCGTCTGCGCCGGCGCGTTCGAGCGCCACCCGCGCTACGGCTGGCAGTTCGCGGTCGAGAGCTTCCGCTCGGCGCTGCCGCGCTCGCCCGAGGGCGTCGCGCTCTGGCTGCGCCGCCGCGTCCCCGGCATCGGCCCCGCCTTCGCGCGCGCGATCGTCGACCACTTCGGCGCCGAGCGCGTCTTCGCCGAGCTCGACCGCGACCCGGAGCGCCTGCGCGAGGTGCGCACGGAGGCCGGCCGCGCCATCTCCCGCCGCGCCGTCGAGCGTGCGATCGAGGCCTGGCGCGAGGTCGCCGCCGCCCGCGAGGTGGAGGCGTTCCTGTTCGCGCACGGCATCGGCGCGGGCCTCGCCGCCCGGCTCGTGCGCGAGTACGGCGCCGACGTCGCCTCCGTCCTGCGCGAGGACCCCTACCGGCTCACCGAGGTGCGCGGCATCGGCTTCCGCGTCGCCGACCGCATCGCGCGCTCGCTCGGCGTCGAGCTCGACGCGCCGCAGCGGCTGCGCGCCGGCCTCCGCTTCGCGCTCGAGGAGGCCGAGGCGGACGGCAACGTCTTCCTCCCGCTGGCGGAGCTCGAGCGGGCGGCGAGCCGGGTGCTCGAGGTGGCCGAGCCCGAGCCGCTCGAGGCGGCGCTGCGGCGGCTCGTGGGCGACGGCGAGCTCGTACTCGAGGGCGAGCGCGTCTACCGGGCGGAGCTGTGGGAGATGGAGCGGCGGCTCGCGGCGCTGCTCGCCCGGCGCGCCCGCGCCGCGCCCGCCGCGCTCTTCCCGGCGCCGCGCCGCCCCGACCTCGACGTCTCGGACGAGCAGTGGAGCGTCGTCGAGCTCGTGCGCACCCGGCCGCTCGTCCTCCTCACCGGGCTTCCGGGCGCCGGCAAGACGCACACGCAGCGCGTGCTCGTCGAGGTGGCGCGCCGGGCGCGCGTCCGCGTCCTCCTCTGCGCGCCCACCGGGAAGGCGGCGCGGCGGATGCGCGACCTGACCGGGCACGAGGCGATGACGATCCACCGCGCGCTCGGCTTCTCGCCGCTCGAGGGCCGGTTCCTGCGGGACGAGGACCACCCGCTCTCGGACGACGTCGAGCTCGTGATCGTCGACGAGGCTTCCATGCTCTCGCTCGAGCTCGCCGACGCGCTCTTCCGCGCCGCCGGGGACTGCCACGTCCTGCTCGTCGGCGACGTCGACCAGCTCCCGCCGATCGGGCCGGGCCGCGTGCTCGCCGACCTCGTCGCCTCCGGGGTCGTGCCGCGCGTCCACCTGACCGCGATCTACCGGCAGGCGGCGCGCTCGCTGATCGTCCGCAGCGCCCGCCGGGTCAACCGCGGCGAGCCGCCCTACCTCTCGCTCGAGGAGGCGCGCGCCGACCTGCCCGGCGAGGAGCTCGACGAGGATTTCTTCTTCGTCTCCCGCGGCGGGCCGGACACGCTGCGCGACGCCGTGCTCGAGCTCGCCTGCGAGCGGATCCCCGCCCGCTTCGGCCTCGACCCGCGCACCGAGGTGATGACGCTCGTGCCGATGCGCCGCGGCCCGGTCGGGCTCGAGGCGCTGAACGCGGAGCTCGAGCGGCGCCTGAACGGCGGCGAGCGGCCGCTCGTCGTGCCCCGCGCGGGGATCCGTGTCGGCTCCCGGATCGTCCAGACGCGCAACGACTACACGCCCGACCGCGAGGTGATGAACGGCGAGGTCGCGTTCGTGCTCGCCTGGGACGAGGAGGAGGGCGAGGCGCTGCTCTCGCTCGACGACGGCGAGCGCGAGATCCCGGTGCCCCCCTCCGCGCTCGAGACGTACGAGCTGGCGTGGGCGCTGACCGTGCACCGCGCGCAGGGCTCGCAGTTCCCGGCTGTGGTGGCGCCGTGGTCGATGCGCTACCACGTGATGCTCTCGCGGCCGCTCCTCTACACCGCGATCACGCGTGCGCAGCGGCTGTGCGTGCTCGCCGGCGAGCGGCGCGCACTCGCGGTCGCCGTCGCGCGCGGCGAGGGGAGGCGCCGCCACTCGGCGCTCGCGGAGCAGCTCGTCGCCG
>JADGHP010000270.1 GCA_019683855.1 Thermoleophilia bacterium | reverse complement strand
TGGAAGCCCGTCCAGCGCCAGAGCCCGTCCGCGACCGCGTGCGCCTGCACCGAACGGAGCCTAGCCGTCCGTCACGCTCGCGCGGGGCGTCGGACAACCGGACCGCGGACAACCGGACAACGGGACGCCGGCGCGGCCGCGAAGCGCTATGACTTAAGCCGTGGCGAAGACGATCGGCATCCTCACCGGCGGCGGCGACTGCCCTGGGCTGAACGCGGTCATCCGCGCGGTCGTGCGCAGCTCGGATGCGGCCGGCTGGGACTGCGTCGGCGTGCGCGAGGGCTGGCGCGGGCTCGTCGAGGGCATCTTCGAGGACCTCGGCCCGCAGGAGGTGTCGGGCATCCTGCCCCGCGGCGGCACGATCGTGGGCACGAGCCGGACGAACCCGTTCAAGCTCGACCGCGGCGTGGAGCGGTTGCTGCAGAACTTCCGCGATCGCGGCCTCGACGCGCTCGTCGCGATCGGCGGCGAGGACACCCTGGGCGTGGCGGCGCGCCTCTACCGCGAGCACGGGCTCCCGGTCGTCGGCGTCCCGAAGACGATCGACAACGACCTCTCCGGCACCGACTACACGTTCGGCTTCGACACGGCGGTGACGATCGCGACCGAGGCGATCGACCGGCTGCACACGACGGCGGAGTCGCACAACCGCGTGATGGTGGTCGAGGTGATGGGGCGCCACGCGGGCTGGATCGCGGTGATGAGCGGCATCGCGGGCGGCGCCGACGTGATCCTCATCCCCGAGCAGCCGATGACGGTGGAGGCCGCCTGCGACGAGCTGCGCCGCCGTCACGCGCGCGGCAAGAGCTTCTCGATCGTCGTCGTCAGCGAGGGGTACGAGCTGACCTACGAGAGCGGCGAGAGCCAGCTCGTCGGCGGCGAGGCGCGCCCGACCGACCAGTTCGGCCACGTGACCCTCGGCGGCGTCGGCGAGGTGCTCGGGCGCGAGATCGAGCAGCGCACCGGCTTCGAGACGCGCGTCACCGTGCTCGGCCACGTGCAGCGCGGCGGCACGCCGACCGCGCGCGACCGGGTCCTCGCCACGCGCTTCGGGCTCAAGGCGGCCGAGCTCGCGCACGAGGGCCGGTTCGGGCAGATGGCGGCGCTGCGCGGAGACGACGTGGTCGCCGTCTCGCTCGAGGAGGCGACCGCCGAGCTGAAGCTCGTCCCGCCGGAGTGGTTCGAGGTGGCGAAGGCCTTCTTCGGTTGAGCGGCGCCTCGGCCGCCGGCGGACGGCCGACGCTTCGGCACAAGACCCCGGGGCGCCTCAGGGCAGCCGCAGGAGGGCCGCCCGGGGCACCGCCGCGATGCTCGCCGCCGTCAGCGCGGCCACCGCGGCGAACCCGATCCGCCCGTCGCCCGGGAGCGCGAACGTCGCCCCGACGAGCGGCGTTCCGACGATGATCGCGGTCACCGCGTAGAGGTTCATCGCGCCGATCGCCTCGCCGGGGGAGCGCGGGAACGAGGCGGCGGCGGCGGCGACCGCCGCCCCGAACGGGACGCCCGAGGCGAGGCCGAGCGCCGCGGCGGCGGGAACCGCGACGGCGAGCGGGCCGCCGGCGGCGAGCGCCGCTCCGGCCGCGGCGGCGAGCGCGAGCGAGGCGACGAGCAGCTCGTAGCGGCGGCGGTGGAAGCGGCGCACCGCCCAGCCCCCGAGCGGCCGCCCGACGATGCCGAGCAGGAGCGTGAGCCCGCCCGCGATCCCCGCCGTCCCGTACGAGACGTCGATCGTCCGCGTCAGCAAGGTGACGATCCAGTTGCCGAGGACGACGCTGAAGGCGAACGAGGCGGTGTGCATCACCCCGAGCCGCGCGAGCAGCGGGTCGGCGAGAAGCGAGCGCAGCGGGGTCGCCTCGCGCGCGGCTCCGCCCCGCCCGAGCGGCGGTGTCGAGAGCGCGAGCGCGAGCGCGGCGGCGGTGACGAGGACGCCGGTGACGTAGGAGGAGCGCCAGCCGAGCGACCCCTCGAGCAGCGGCACGGCCGCGGTGGCGAGACCGGCCCCCGCGAGGGAGAGGCCGCCGAACAGCCCCTGCCCGAGCGGCGAGCGGCCGAGCGGGTCGGCGGTGATCCAGACCGAGCCCGCGACGAA
>JADGHP010000269.1 GCA_019683855.1 Thermoleophilia bacterium | reverse complement strand
CCCTTGCCGTAGGCGGCGCGCATGAAGGCGGCGACGACGTCCAGGTTCCACTCGGTGATGTCCGTCGCCTCGCGCCAGAGGTCGGCGAGCCGCAGGTCGATGTCGAGCTCCAGCAGCTGGATCCGCGACGGGTGCTTGGTCATGGCGGACACCGTAGAAGCGGCATCGGACGGACTACTGTGCCGGTGTGGGGACGATCCGTTTCGGCCCGGCGCGTTGCCCGTCGCGCGAGAGCCCGGAGGCGGCGGTGGAGGCGCTGCTCGCGCGCGGCTTCTCGGCCTGCGAGATCGACTTCGAGGGCGGCTTCTGGATGGAGTACGCGTTCGCGGAGCGGCTGGGCGAGCTGGCGCGTACGCACGGGATCGCGCTCTCGGTGCACGCGCCGCTCGCGGGCTTCATGGGTCACGTGGAGCGCGGCAGGAAGCTGAACATGGCGATCGGGATGCTCGACCACTCGGCGGGGCTCGCCGCCGCCTGCGGCGCGGAGGTGGTCGTCTTCCACCCCGGGTTCCTGCTCGGGCGCACGCGGGAGGAGGCGCTCGCCTCGGTGTGCGAGCAGCTCGGCGAGCTGCGCGTCCGGCTCGAGGGGAAGGGACGCGCGGTGCCGTTCGGGGTCGAGGTGATGGGACGGGTGCGCGAGCTCGGGTCGCTCGACGACGTGCTCGCGATCTCGTCGCGGCTCGGCTGGGTGCGGCCGGTGGTCGACTTCGCGCACATGCACGCGACGAGCGACGGCGCGTTCACCGACGTGGAGGCGTTCGCGGCGGCTCTCGAGGCGGTGGACGGGGTGCTCGAGGCGGGCGCGCCGTTCCACGTCCACTTCAGCGACATCCAGTTCGCGAACCGGAACGAGACGAGGCACCTGCCCTACGGCGAGGGGACGCTGCGGGTGGAGCCGCTACGCGACGCGCTCGCACGGTTCGAGCGACCGGCGACGGTGATCAGCGAGTCCCCGGACGAGGCGTCGACTCAGGCGATCGGGACGGCGCTGCTTGGCCGAAGCTCGGCGAGCCGCGCCTCGTAGCGCGCCGCGGCGGACGACCTCCGGGTCGGTGGCCGCCACGAGCTCGGTCGACGAGACGAGGCGGGAGTGCCGTTACCGGCTCGGGCGCCCGGGCGGTTTCCGTAGCATCCGGGTCGTGCTCGATCCGAAGGTCTTCAAGGCCTACGACGTGCGGGGCGTCTACCCGGAGGAGCTCGACGAGGAGGGCGCGGAGGCGATCGGACGCGCCTACGTGGAGCACTTCGAGCCGCGCCGGATCGCGGTGGGGCGCGACATGCGCCTCTCGTCGCCCGGGATGCAGGCCGCGGTGATGCGCGGCGCGGCGGCCGCGGGCGCGGAGGTGCTCGACCTGGGGATGGTCGGCACCGAGATGGTCTACTTCGCGGTCGGCTCGCTCGGACTCGACGGCGGCATCGCCGTGACGGCCTCGCACAACCCGAAGGAGTACACGGGGATGAAGATCGTGCGGCGCGGCGCGCTGCCGGTCGGGGGCGAGTCGGGGTTGCTCGAGGTGCGCGACCGGGCGCTCTCGGCTCCGGCTGCGTCCTCACCGCGGACGCCGGGGCGGGTCGAGGCGTACGACATCTGGCCGGCGTACGTCGAGCGGGTGCTGTCCTTCGTGGACCCCTCGGCGGTGCGGCCGCTGCGGGTCGTGATCGACGCAGCGAACGGGATGGCCGGGGCGATGCTGCCGCGCGTGCTGGAAGAGCTTCCGATCGAGGCGGTGCGCTGCTACTTCGAGCCCGACGGGTCGTTCCCGAATCACGAGCCGAACCCGCTGCTGCCCGAGAACCGCGAGTTCATCGTCCGCAAGACGCTCGAGGAGCGCGCCGACCTGGGCGTCGCGTTCGACGGGGACGCCGACCGGTGCTTCTTCGTCGACGACACCGGCGAGTTCGTCCCGGGCGACTTCGCGACCGCGCTGCTCGCAGAGGCGGTGCTGGAGAAGGAGCCGGGCGCGAAGATCATCTACGACGTGCGGGCGAGCTGGGCGGTGCCGACGACGATCGAGCGCGCGGGCGGCGTGCCGCTCGTGAACCGCGTCGGCCACGCCTTCATCAAGCACCGGATGCGCAAGGAGGACGC
>JADGHP010000268.1 GCA_019683855.1 Thermoleophilia bacterium | reverse complement strand
GGCTGGATGAGGCCGCGCCGGATCGCGTAGCGGGTCAGCTCGACCCGGTCGCTCATGCCGAGCTTCTCGAGGATGTTCGCCCGGTGGCGCTCGACGGTCTTGACGCTGATCACGAGCTCGCGGGCGATCTCCTTGTTCGTCCGCGCCTCGGCGATCAGCTTCAGCACCTGGAGCTCGCGCGGGGTGAGGACGTCGGGCCGCTCTGCGTCGGCGCCGCGGGCGAGCCAGTCGCGAACGATCGCCGTCATCGCCGACGGATAGAGGAAGGCTTGGCCGCGCATCGCCCGTCGACACGCCTCGACGATGTCCTGATCGGCCTCCGACTTGAGCACGTAGCCGCAGGCGCCCGCGCGGAGCGCCTCGAACAGGAACTGCTCGCTCTCGTACATCGACAGGATGAGGACGCGCAGCTCCGGCTTGCGCCGCGAGAGCTCGAGGGCCGCCTGGAGACCGGTCAGCCGCGGCATCGCGACGTCGAGGATCGCCAGGTCGACCTCCTCGCCGAGCGCGCGCCGCACCGCCTCGGCCCCGTCGCCGGCCTCCGCCGTCACCGCGAGGTCGGGCTGAGCGTCGAGCACCCGGCGCAGGCCGGAGCGGACGATCGGGTGATCGTCCGCGATCAGGATCCGGGTGACGAGCGGGACCGGCGTCAGCGCTCCTCCGCCGGCACCTCGAGGCGCACCTCGACCCCGCCCGTCGGCCCCGCCTTGACCGCGAGCGCGCCCCCGACGAGCACCGCGCGCTCGCGCATTCCCCGCAGGCCGCCGCCGTCGGGCGGATGCTCGAAGCCGCGTCCGTCGTCGCGTACCCGGAGCACCACGCTCCCGGCGCCCGGCTCGAGCGCCAGCTCGACCCGGCTCGCCCGCGCGTGTCGCGCCACGTTGGTCAGGCTCTCCTGCGCGACGCGGTAGACGGCGAGCTCGCCGTCGGGCGAGAGCCGCGGCAGCGACGAGGCGAGCCGGCGCTCCACGGGGAGGCCGGTGTGCTCCTCGAAGCGCGCCGCCAGCTCCGTCAGCGCGCTGGGAAGGCCGAGGTGGTCGAGCATCGCCGGTCGCAGCTCCTGCGCGATCCGGCGCACCTCGTCGAGGGCGAGCCTGACCGCCTGCTTGGTCTCGTCGATCTCGACCGCCGCCGAAGCCCCGAGCGGGAGCGAGTCGAGCTGGAGCAGCACGCCGGTCAGCACCTGGCCGACCTCGTCGTGGAGCTCGGCCGCGACGCGCGCCCGCTCCGCCTCCTGGGCGGCGAGGGCACGGCGGCTGCTCTCCCGACGCTCCGCCTCCAGCCGCTCGAGCATCTCGTTGAAGCCCCGCACGAGCTCCGCCACCTCGAGCCCGCCCTCCTCGACCAGGCGCTGCCCGGGCCGGAGCAGGTCGACGGTGCGCATCCGCCGCACGAGCCGCTCGAGCGGCGCGAACGTCGGCCGCAGCAGGAGCAGGTTGGCGGCGAGCATCGCCAGCAGGCCGGCCACGAGCACGACCGCCTCGACGAGCGCGATCGGGGCGTGGATCGTCACGGGCGTGACCGCGAGCAGGAGCGTCGCGACGGCGAGCAGCGCGGCGTTGATCGCGAACACCCGCCAGAGCAGCGGCAGCCGGGACGCGCGCATATCGACCCGGGCAGTGTAGAGGGGGGCGCGCCGCCCTTCAGGAGGCGGGGGCGGCCACGAGGCGCCGCTCGCTGCGCGGGCGCGCGTGCGGCGGAGCGAGGAGGACCGGCACCGTCGTCGCCGCACCCAGCTCGCGCGCCAGGCCGCAGCGGAGCGCGCCGCGGCGCACTCCGGCCGGACGCGCGCCCACGACGATCAGGTCGGCGCCCTCCTCGGCCGCGACCTGCGCCAGCGCCTCGGCGCGCTCCCCGACCAGGATGCGCACCTCCGCGCCGCCTCGCCCCAGCGGCCCCGCGGCGACCCGCCCCAGGCTCCGCTCGGCCGCCCGCATCGTCTCGCCCGCGGGGCCCGTGGCGCGCCCCGGCGGGAGCCCCTCGAGCACGTGCACGAGCACGAGCCGCAGGTCGAGACGCTCGCTCAACGCGCCCGCGAGCTCGGCCGCAGCGAGCCCCGCGGGCGACTCCACGACCCCGCAGACGATCGTTCCCGGCATCCGCCTC
>JADGHP010000267.1 GCA_019683855.1 Thermoleophilia bacterium | reverse complement strand
CGAGGATCCCGAAGGGGAGCGTCGCGACCGCCCCCACGAGCGAGGTCACCGCGACGAGGAGGCCGATGTCGGTGTTGGTGATGTGGAGGCCGTGGCGCAACTCCGTCGCCGACGCGCCCACCGTGGCGGCGTCCGCGCCGCTCAGCCCGAGCACGCACGCGAGCACCACGATCACGCGCGTGCGCTCCGCGCCGCCGAGCGCCGCGGTCAGCCGCTCCGACGCGGCGCCGGCCAGCGCGAAGGCGATCGCCGCGACGTCGCCGAGGAGCCGTCCCGGCCGGCTGTCACCTTCCACGTCCCAATGGTCGCAGCGCCGGGGCGACGCCGGGAGGGAGGGCGACGCCGGGAGGGAGACGCCACCGCGCGCGGGCGACCCCGGCGAGGCCGCGCCCGACGCAGCCCGGCCACGATCCGTACCCTGACCGCATGTTCCTCTTCCAGGAGCGCGTCCGGCGGATCAGCCCCGAGGAGGCGCTGCCCGGGCGCGGCGAGCGCATGGCCGTGCCCGCGCGGCACGAGGTGCTGGGGACCCCGCTCGAGCCGCCGTTCCCGGAGGGGCTCGAGCAGGCGATCGTCGGCATGGGGTGCTTCTGGGGCGCCGAGCGCGTGTTCTGGCGCGCCGAGGGCGTCTACACGACGGCCGTCGGCTACGCGGGCGGATACACGCCCAACCCGACCTACGAGGAGGTCTGCACGGGCCGCACCGGGCACGCCGAGGTGGTGCTCGTCGTCTTCGACCCCGCCCGGATCCCCTACGAGGAGGTGCTGCGGCTGTTCTGGGAGAACCACGACCCGACCCAGGGCATGCGCCAGGGCAACGACGTCGGCACGCAGTACCGGTCGGCGCTCTACTGGACGAGCGAGGCGCAGCGGGCGCTCGCCGAGGCGTCGCGCGCGGCCTTCCAGGCCGAGCTGGCGCGCGCCGGCTACGGCGAGATCACGACCGAGCTCGCGGAGGCGGGGCCCTTCTACTACGCGGAGCCGTACCACCAGCAGTACCTCGCGAAGAACCCGAACGGCTACTGCGGCCTCGGCGGCACCGGCGTCGCCTGCCCCATCGGGCTCGCGACAGGGTAGAAGCCGGGCCGGGGGAGCCCACGTCTCACGGAATCGTGACGCGAGCGCTACGCCGTCTCGCCGCCGTCGATCGCGATCGCGGCGCCGGTCACGTACGCGCTCTCGTCGCTCGCGAGGAACGCGAAGAGCGCCGCGATCTCCTCGGGCCGCGCGTGCCGGCGGAGCGGGATCGACGCGTCCACCTCGGCCAGCATCTCGGGCGTGTACTCGGCCTGCTGCATCGGCGTCAGCACGTAGCCGGGGCACACCGCGTTCACGCGCACCGCAGGCGCCAGCTCCAGCGCCATCGTCCGCGCGAGCAGGATCACGCCCGCCTTCGACGCGTTGTAGTCCGCGTACAGCGGGTGCCCGGAGAGGCCGTTCGTGGACGCCGTCATCAGGATCACGCCGCCGCCGGCGACCATCCGCCGCGCCGCCTGCTGGGCGCAGAGGAAGACGCCGGTCAGGTTCACGTCGAGCACCCGCCGCCACTCCTCCTCGCGGATCTCGAGGAAGGGCCGGCGCACCGAGATGCCGGCGTTCGCGACGAGCACGTCCACGCCGCCCAGCAGCCCGTCCACCCGCGCGAACGCCCGCTCGACCTGCGCCGCGTCGGCGACGTCGCAGCGAAGCGCCGCCTCGAGCCCCGGGATGCGTTCGCGCGCCGTCTCGATCTCCAGCTCCCCGGCCGCGAGCGCCACCACGCGCGCCCCCTCCTCGACGAAGCGGCGGCTCGTCGCCTCGCCGATCCCGCTCGTGCCGCCGGTGACGACGACGCGCTTACCGGCGAGGCCCTTCAACGGCCGACCCTCGCCGCGCACGCGCTCGCGATCGGGATCGGGCTTCCCACCGGTCAGCGGAGCCGCTCGGCGAGGTAGCGGAGCCCGAGCGGGTAGCGGTACTCGATGCCGCCGTGCTTGGCGTCGAAGAGCTCGAAGAAGACGTCGCCGACGCCGAGCGCCTCGAGCTCGCGCCGGAACGCCTCCGCGCCCAGGTCGAGGAAGAACTCGTCCTTCGAGCCCGCGTCGAGGTAGACGGCGCGCAGGCCGCGCAGCGCGTC
>JADGHP010000266.1 GCA_019683855.1 Thermoleophilia bacterium | reverse complement strand
CCTCGCCGCCCAGGCCGACGTGCGCGTCTCGGTCGAGCGGCCCGCCTTCGACGCCGAGGTGAACGTCCTCGGCACCGTGCGCGTCCTCGAGGCGGCGCGCCGTCACGGGGCGCAGGTCGTGTTCGCCTCCACCGGCGGCGCGATCTACGGCGAGTGCGACGGCCCCGCGCCCGAGGACGCGCCGCGGCTGCCGCTCGCGCCGTACGGCGCCTCGAAGCTCTGCGGCGAGGAGTACCTGGCCACGTACAACCGGCTGTACGGGACGCGTCACGTCTCGCTCCGCCTCGGCAACGTCTACGGGCCGCGTCAGGAGCCGCACGGCGAGGCGGGCGTCGTCGCCATCTTCATGGGCCTCCTGCACGAGGGCGGCACGCCCCGGATCTTCGGCGACGGCAGCCAGACGCGCGACTACGTGTTCGTGGGAGACGTGGCGCGGGCCGTACTGGCGGCGCTCGGGCAGGACGGCGGCGTCTTCAACGTCGGCACGGGAATCGAGACCTCCGTGCTCGAGCTGTACGCGGCGATCCAGGCGGCGAGCGGGATCGAGCGGGAGCCCGAGCACGCCCCGCCCAGGCTCGGCGAGCTGCAGCGCAGCGTCCTCGACGTCTCGCTCGCCGCGCGCGTCCTCGGCTGGCGACCCGAGACGAGCCTCGCGGACGGGCTCGCCGAGACGTGGCGCTGGGTGCAGACGGTCGCGTAGGAGGAGCGGCGCGGGCGCCGGCGAAAGCGGTTCGCCCGTGGAGCACGTCCAGCAGCTCGACCGGCCCTTCCCGTGGCGCGCCGCGGCGCTCGTCGCCGGCGCCCTCGCCCTCGCCGAGCTCGTGGCGCTGCTCGCCCTCGCGGGCGTCCGCCTCGCGCCCGACCTGCGCGGCGCGGACGCCGCGTCGCCGGCACGCGCGCTGCCGGGGGCGACGCACCGCGCGCCCGCCCGGACGCCCGCGCGCACGCCGGCGGCGCACGCCCGCCCGCTCCGGCCCCGCTCGCGCGTCTCCGTGCTCATCCTCAACGGCAACGGCGTCACGCACGCGGCCGGCGACGCGGCGGCGCGGCTGCTCGCGCGCGGCTACCGGCGCGCGCTACCCGAGGACGCGCCGAGCCACGACTACGCGCGCTCGCTCGTCCTCTTCGCCCCCGGCTGGCAGCGCGAGGGCCGCCGGCTCGGTCGCGACCTCGGCATCCGGGCGGTCGCGCCCCTGGACGGCATGAAGCCCTCGCAGCTCAGGGACTCGCAGCTGGTCGTGATCCTCGGGGGCAGCTAGCCGGCCACGTCCCGAGCACCGCGTGGCGCGCCTGGTCGAGCGGGCCGCAGGGCACCCCGGCGGGCCCCTGCGGGTCGTAGCGCCACGCGGTCGAGAGCGCCTCGTAGGCCCGCTCCCAGTCCCCGTGCGCGGCGTAGAAGGTGCCGAGGTCGAACCAGGTGCTCCCGTTCTCGGGCTCGAGCGCGGTCGCGTCGCGGTAGAGCTTCAGCGCCTGCCCCAGGTTCCCGCGCGCCTCCTCCGCGGCCGCCCAGTCGGAGAGCACCTCGGTCGAGAGCGGATCGTACGAGTGCGCGCGCCGGAAGTCCGCGGGCGTCGTCGCGCGCGCCAGCGCGCGTCGCGCGAGCCACGGCGCCGCGAGCGAGTACACGCCGCCCGCTGCGACGAGCACCGCCGCGACGGCGACGAGCGGCCGTCGCGGCGGACGAGCGCCCTGCTCCGCCGTCCGCTCGCGCCCGAGCACAAGACCGGCGACGAGCAGGAGCGGCCCGCTAGGAGCAACGAAGCTCCAGTCCATGTCGACGACGGTGTGGACGAGGAAGGCGGCGAGCCCGAGGCCGAGCGCGGTGACGGCGGCGCGCTCGGAACCGCTCGCGCGGCGGCGCGCGGCGACGATCCCGGCGCCGGCCGCCGCCGCCGCCCCAAGGTAGAGCAGAAGACCAACGATCCCGAGCTCGCCGAGAAGCTGCAGCGGCGTGTTGTGCGGCTCCGCCGTGGTGACGAGCGAGCTCTGCCGCAGCCGGAAGTCGGTGAGCTGGAAGGTGTCCGCGCCGGTGCCCGAGAGCGGCTGCTCGGTGAACGCCTGCCACTCCTCCTGCCACCAGCGCCAGCGGTTGCTCGAGTTGAGGCTCAGCGCGTGGCTCGAGCCG
>JADGHP010000265.1 GCA_019683855.1 Thermoleophilia bacterium | reverse complement strand
GGAGGTAGTGATGGCTCACAAGCAAAGATGGCAGGTGATATGGACGCTCGCGATCACGTCGCTCGCGCTCTTCATGGTCAGCCTCGACAACCTCGTGGTCACCACGGCGCTGCCCGTGATCAGACGCGACCTGCACGCCTCCATCTCGCAGCTCGAATGGACGGTGAACGCCTACACGCTCACGTTCGCGGTGCTGCTGCTGACCGGCGCGGCGCTCGGCGACCGCTTCGGTCGCCGTAGGCTGTTCGCCCTCGGGTTGCTCCTCTTCACCGGCGCGTCCGCCCTCGCCGCCCTCTCGACGAGCGCGACGATGCTCGACGCCGCGCGGGCTGCGCAGGGCGTCGGCGGGGCGATCGTCGCGCCGCTGACGCTGACGATCCTCTCGGCGGGCGTGCCGGCGGAGCGGCGCGGGCTCGCGCTCGGGATCTGGGGCGGGATCGGCGGCCTCGCGGTAGCGCTCGGGCCGCTCGTGGGCGGCGCCGTCGTCGACGGGATCTCGTGGCACTGGATCTTCTGGCTCAACGTCCCGATCGGGCTCGTGCTTGCGCCGCTCGCATGGCGGCGCCTCGAGGAGACGCATGGTCCGGACGCGGCGCTCGACCTGCCCGGGCTCTCGCTCGCGAGCGCCGGCTTGCTCGGGATCGTGTGGGGCCTCGTGCGCGGCAACGACCACGGCTGGGCCTCGACCGGGATCGTCGCGCCGATCGTCGCCGGCGCTCTGCTCGTCGCGGCGTTCGTCGCCTGGGAGCTGCGGGCGCGGGCGCCGATGCTGCCGATGGGCTTCTTCGGAAACCGCACGTTCACGCTCGCGAACATCGCCTCGCTGCTCATGTTCTTCGGCATGTTCGGCTCGATCTTCCTCCTCGCGCAGTTCTTCCAGACGGTGCAGGGGTACTCGCCGCTCCAGGCGGGGTTGCGCGTCCTTCCCTGGACGGCGATGCCGATGCTCGTGGCGCCGATCGCGGGCGCGCTCTCCGACCGCGTGGGTGGCGGGCGGCTGATGGCCGTGGGTCTCGGGCTGCAGGGCGCGGGCCTGCTCTGGATCGCGGCGGCGAGCTCCCCGGGGACGCCGTACGGCGACATCGTCGCGCCGTTCGTGCTCTCCGGGATCGGCATGGCGCTCTTCTTCGCGCCGGTGGCGAACGTCGTGCTCGGGGCGGTGCGGCCCGAAGCGCAGGGAAAGGCGTCGGGGGCGACGAATGCGATCCGCGAGCTCGGCGGCGTCTTCGGCGTGGCGGTGCTCGCCTCGATCTTCTCGCACGTCGGCGGTTACCGCACCGGTCCGGCGTTCGTGCACGGGATGACGACCGCGGTGTACGTCGGCGGCGGGGTCGTCCTCGTCGGCGCGCTCGTGGCGGCGGTCATCCGCCGGCCCCCGCGCGCTGCCGAGCGGGTCGCCGCCGAGCCCGCGCTGGCCGAGGCGGCGTAGGGCCAGACCGTCTCTTCGGGACACGTCCCGGTAACAGTTACCGGGACGTGTCCGCTGCGGACGGGTCGCGGCATCGGAGCGTTCCGAGCCGCTCCGACGGGTGCAGTCGCGACAATGCCGGGGTGGCACGCGCGCGCGGGGCGAGTCGGAGCTCGGAGCCGAAGCGGCTCCTCGTGCTCGGGGCGGGGCCTGCGCAGCTCGGCGTGCTCGCGGCCGCACGCCGCCGCGGGCTCGTCGTCGTCGCGGCCGATCGCGACCCTGCCGCTCCCGGCTTCCCGTACGCCGACCGGCGGGCCATCGTCTCGATCGAGGACGAGCCCGCGCTCGAGCGGCTTGCGCGCGCCGAGGAAGTCGACGGGATCGTCGCGCCCGGCACCGACCACGCCCTCGCCATCGCCGCCCGCGTCGCCGCTCGGCTGGGGCTGCCCCACCCGCTCTCGCCGGCGACCGCGCTCGTCGCCTCCTCGAAGCGACGGCAGCGCGAGCGTCTCGCCGAGGCCGAGGTCCCACAGCCGCGCTCGCTCGTATGCCGGACGCCGCAGGCGGTCGCCGCCGCGGCCGACGCGCTCGGCTACCCGTGCGTGATCGAGGCGCCGGATCGGCTCGGCGAGCGCTTCGTCACGCTCGTCCACGACGCCGGCGCGGCGACCGCCGCCGCGGCCTGGCTCGCGGAGCGAGGAGACGACTGCTGCCTGGTGGAGGAGCTCGTCGG
>JADGHP010000264.1 GCA_019683855.1 Thermoleophilia bacterium | reverse complement strand
GATCGTCCCCGAAGCGCTCATGATCGAGCCGACCGAGACGGAGACCAAGGAGACGCTCGACGCGTTCTGCGACGCGATGCTCGCGATCGCGCGCGAGGCGGCCGAGAGCCCCGAGCTGCTCAAGGAGGCCCCGCACACCCGGCCGGTGAAGCGGCTCGACGAGGTGCGGGCGGCAAAACACCCGATCGTCAAGTACGGGTTCGACGCGCACCCGGAACCCGGCTCGGAGGCGCGGCCGGTCGCCACGGAAGCCCCCCGGGGCTCCTAGCCGGCCGTGGCGAGTCGAGGCCGGTCCATCCGCGCGACCGCGTAGGTTGCCGCCGATGCCGGATCGGTGGTGGGAGCGGGCGGTCATCTACCACGTCTATCCGCGCTCGTTCGCCGACGCGGACGGCGACGGGATCGGCGACCTGCCCGGGATCGTCTCGCGGCTCGACCACCTCGAGTGGCTCGGGGTCGACGCGCTCTGGCTCAGCCCGACGTTCCCGTCGCCGAACGCCGACTGGGGCTACGACGTTTCCGACTACCTCGGCGTCCATCCGGACCTCGGCACGCCGGCCGACCTCGAGCGGCTGATCGTCGAGGCGGAGCGTCGTCACATCCGCGTGCTGCTCGACCTCGTCGCCAACCACACGAGCGACCGCCACCCGTGGTTCGGCGACCCCGAGAAGCGCGACTGGTACGTCTGGCGCGACCCGAAGCCGAACGGCTCGCCGCCGAACAACTGGCGCTCGGCGTTCGGCGGGCCGGCATGGACGTTCGTCCCCGAGCGCGGGCAGTTCTACCTGCACACCTTCCTGCCGCAGCAGCCCGACCTCGACTGGTGGCACGAGGAGGTGCGCGCCGCCTTCGACGACATCCTCCGCTACTGGTTCGACCGCGGGGTCGCCGGCTTCCGGATCGACGTCGCCCACGCGCTCGTCAAGGATCCGCTGCTACGCGACAACCCGCCCGCGCGGCCGACCGACCCGCCCGCCTGGCGCAGGCTCGGCCAGCGGCCGACGTACAACCTCGGGCTGCCGGAGGCGGCGGAGGTCCATCGGCGCTGGCGGCGCGTGGCGCGGGAGTACGACCCGGAGCGGCTGCTGCTCGGCGAGACGTACGTGCTCGACCTCGACGCGCTGATGCAGTACGTGGTCCCGGACGGCCTCCACCTCTGCATGAACTTCCCCTTCCTGCACGCGCCGTTCGAGGCGGGCGCGCTCGCGGCCGTGGTCGCCGAGACGGAGCGGCGGCTGCCTGAGTGGGCGACTCCGGTCTGGCACGCCTCCAGCCACGACGACCCCCGCTTCGCGACGCGCTGGTGCGCGGGCGACGAGGAGGTCGTGCGGTGCGCGCTCGTCGCGCTGCTCGCGCTTCGCGGCGCGACGATCCTCTACCAGGGCGACGAGATCGGGATGGAGGCAGTCGAGGTGCCCGAGGAGCGGCGGCGCGACGTCGCCGGCCGCGACCGCTGCCGGACGCCGATGGTGTGGGCGGACGTCGAGGGCGCCGGCTTCACCGAGCCGGGGGTCGAGCCGTGGCTTCCGATCGGGCCGCGGGACCGCAACGTCGCCGACCAGCGCGACGACCCAGGCTCGATCCTCACCCTGACGCGCGATCTCGTCGCCCTGCGCCGGCACCGCGGGCTCCTCACCGGCGCGTACCAGCCGGTGGAGGCGCCGCCGGGCGTGTGGGCGTTCCGGCGCGAGGGCGGCGCGCTCGTCGCGCTCAACCTCGGCGAGAAGCCGGCGCGGCTCGACGGCGTCGAGGGCGCGATCGTCCTCTGCACCGACCGCGCGCGCGACGAGGAGGTCGTGCGCGGCGCCCTCGAGCTTCCGCCGCGGCAGGCGGTCGTGGCGTCGGTCTCGTGACGTGCGGCGCCCGCGGCTACGCCCGCGCGGCCGCCCCTCGTCGCCCTCTCGGCGCGGCGGCGAGCTGACCGCAGGCGGCCTCGATGTCGCGGCCGCGGGTGAGGCGGACGGTCACCGGGACGCGCGCCCGCTCGAGAGCCGCCTTGAACGCGGCGATCCGCTCCCGGGAGGAACCCCGGTACGGAGCGCTCGTCGGGTTGTACGGGATCAGGTTCACCTTGAAGTGCTCGCGCCCGAGCAGCTCGGCGAGCGCGCGCGCCTGCGCCGGCGAGTCGTTCACGCCGGCGAGCAGCACGTACTCG
>JADGHP010000263.1 GCA_019683855.1 Thermoleophilia bacterium | reverse complement strand
GGCTGGCGGCTCGCGCTCGAGCTCGAGCGCTCGCTCGCGCGGCGCGTGCCGCTGCTCGGCGTCTCGCTCGTCCTCGGACACCCGCTCGTGAGCGGGCTGATCCGCGGCTATCCGTACGACCCCGAGGCGCTGGAGCGGATCGCCGGCTCGCCGCTCCGCTTCGGCTTCGCGGCCCTGCCCGACCCGGCGCGGCGGCGCGTGCTCCGCTCGCTCCCGATCGAGCTCGCGGCGACGGCGGCGTTCGCGGGGCCGCCCTCGGTTGCGCACGCGGAGGCGCTGCTGCGGGCGGTCGAGCTTCGCCGCGCGGAGCTCGACGGGCCGCTCGACGCGATCGTGATCGGGACGCCCGGCACGACGCCGTTCCTGCCCCGCGAGCGCCCGAACCCGCTGCTCGCGGCGTACCTCGGGCTCGGGCTGGCGCTGCGGCTGTGGCGCGACGCGTTCCCGGTCGTCGACGGCGGCGCGGCGGTGCTCGTCGACCGGTTCGTCCGGCGCTTCGCGCACCCGACGCAGCAGCCGTACCGCGCGTTCTTCCACGCGACGCGGGTGTCGCGCGAGCCGCGGGTGCTGGCCGAGGCGGAGCGGGCGGCGGCCGGCGACGCGCGCGCCATCCAGTCGTACCGGGCGGGGATGAGCGTCCACCCGCTGCTCCCGTTCCGGGACTGGAACGCCTGCCAGCCGGCGCTCGGGCGCCTGGGCGCGGTGTTCGTGGCGGGCGCGCGCGACGCCGCCGCCGCACGGCAGCTCGGCTTCGTGCCGGCGCACGGCGTCGGCGCGGCGCTGGAGCTCGTGCGCGGCCACGCCGGCGGCAGCCCGCGGATCGGCTTCCTGCTCGCGCCGCCGTACTTCCCGCTGCGGGTCGGCTAGACGGAGCGCAGGCCGAGATGCTCCGCCGCCGCGACGACCTCCTGATCGTCCACCGAGAGCGCGCGGACCTCGCGGAGCCGCAGCCGCGGGGCGACGCGATCGAAGAGCGTGACGTTCGCCCAGAGCGACTCGAAGGTCGACCACCAGCGGATACCGCCTGCTTGCGGACGACGCTCGTGGATTGCGCGCGCCTGAGACTGGGTCATCTCGCGACGGCGCGTCGCGACGAGGGAGGGTCGCAGACGCTCGCGCCGCAGCACCGCCGGCTCGTCGAGGTCGACGAGCGGGACTCGGTCGTCCAGCTCCAGCTCGGCGAGCGCGAGCGGCAGACCGCGCCGGACGAGGAGCGCCGGCGAGAGCCGCTGGCCCCGAAAGCGGGCGAGCTGCTCCACGACGCACGAGAGCGGACGGTCGGCGAGGTAGAGGCAGCCGTAGAGATCCGGGTTGTCGTGCCGGCCGTCCCCTTGGTAGGGGCGCGGGAACCAGAGCGCGCCGTCGGGCCGGTCGGGCCGCGCCCGCGCGTCCCAGGCGAAGCAGCGGTGGAGAATCACGCGAAGGAATCGGCGCGCTCGGCGCGGATCGCGCGCATCAGCTCCTCGGCCCGACCCGCGCGGATGAGGTCGATCGGGCGGCGGTCGCCGAGCAGCGGGTTGAGCCCGAAAAGCCACGCGAGCGCCGCCTCCCGCTCGTAGAGGCGCATGAGGCTCGACCAGACGAGCTCGAGCAGGTCGACCTTCTCCGCGTTCAGGGGATCGATGCCGGAGCCCCGGAGCCAACGCGTCACCTGGGAGCGGCTGACGCCGAGCATGTCCGCGAGCCGGGCGGCGGAGCGGAAGTCCGCCCGCAGGGCCTCGACCTTTTGCGCGGTAGCGACGGGCACAGCCCGACTGTAGCGCAACGAAATGTGTTGCGCAACATGATTCGTTGCGTAACATATCTTGGCGCTTCGGGACCCGTCCAGGTGTCAGACACCAGGACGTGTCCCGACGGGACAAGGCCGGCCCGCGTCGTCCCTGCTCGCGCGCGCTATCCCGCCCGCGACGCCCCCGCCACGGTGTCAGACACCGAGACGGAAGCGTCGCGAGATCGTCACGTCTCGCCGAGGTAGGCCTTGCGCACGGCCTCGTTGCGGGCGAGCGCCTTCGCGTCGTCGGTGAGCGCGACGGTGCCCGTCTCGAGCACGTAGCCGCGGCTCGCGACCTGGAGCGCCATCAACGCGTTCTGCTCGACGAGCAGGATGGACGTGCCCTGCTTGTTCACCTCGACGATCGTCTCGAAGATGCGCTCCACGA
>JADGHP010000262.1 GCA_019683855.1 Thermoleophilia bacterium | reverse complement strand
GCGAAGATCATCGCGCGCGCGCTCCGCGACGCGGGGATGGAGGTGATCTACACCGGGCTGCACCAGACGCCGGAGCAGATCGTGGAGACCGCGATCCAGGAGGACGCGGACGCGGTCGGCATCTCGATCCTCTCGGGCGCGCACATGACGCTCGTGCCGCGCATCCTCGAGCTTCTGCGCGCAAACGGGGCGGACGACGTCCTCGTCCTGGTGGGGGGCACCATCCCCGAGGACGACGCCGAGGAGCTGCGCCGGCTGGGGGTCGCCGGCGTGTTCGGGCCCGGCGCCCCCACGAGCGAGATCGTCGCCTTCCTCCAACGAGCCGTCCCCGCATGAGCGTCGCCCTCACCCGGGAGGGCGCCGTCGCGGTCGTCACGATCGACCGGCCCGAGGCGCTCAACGCGCTCGACGTGGCGACGCTGACCGAGCTGCGCGACCGGCTGGCGGAGCTCGCGGAGGATGCCGGCGCGCGGGCCATCGTCCTCACCGGCGCCGGCGGGAAGGCGTTCGTCGCAGGCGCCGACATCAAGTACATGAGCGGCCTCGACCCACAGGAGGCGAAGGCGTGGGGTGCGCTCGGCCACGAGGCGACCCGGCTGCTCGAGACGATGCCGAAGCCGACGATCGCGGCGATCGACGGCTTCGCGCTCGGCGGCGGCTGCGAGCTGGCGCTCGCCTGCGACCTCCGGTACGCGTCGAGCAGCGCGAAGCTCGGCCAGCCCGAGATCAACCTCGGCATCGTCCCCGGCTGGGGCGGCACACAGCGGCTCGCCCGCGTCTGCGGGATCGGCGTCGCGAAGGAGCTCATCTACACGGGCCGCACCGTCGACGCCGAGGAGGCGCTGCGGATCGGGCTCGTCAACGCCGTCGCCGACCCCGTGCTGCAGCGGGCGCTCGAGACCGCCGCCGCGCTCGCCGAGAAGGCCCCGCTCGCGCTCGCGCTCGCCAAGCGGCTCGTCAACCTCTCGCCCTCCGCGCTCGACGTCGAGGCGGAGGAGTTCGGGGCCCTCTTTGCGAGCGAGGACGCCAAGGAGGGGCTCGCGGCGTTCGTCGAGAAGCGCGCCCCGCGCTTCACCGGCCGCTGACGCGCCGGAAGGAAGCCGCCGCACGAAGGAATCCGCCGCGGGGCGCGGTATCCGGAAGGTCCGATGCGCTTCCGTCTCGCACTGGCGGGGGCGCTCGCGGCGGGCATGGCGGCGGCCGCGCCGGCGGGCGCAACCTCCCCCTCGGGGCAAAACCCGCAGCAGGCCGGCCTCCAGGTCGCGCTGCGAGCGCAGGGCCTCTACCTCGGCCCGATCGACGCAATCGTCGGGCCGCTCACGGTGCGCGCCGTGCGCGAGTTCCAGCGCAGCCACGGCCTGCGCGTCACCGGGATCGCCGACGCGCGCACCCGCGCCGCGATGGGGCCGCTCGGGAGGCCGCTCTTCGGCTCGCGCACGCTGCGGCCCGGCGCCTTCGGCTGGGACGTCGCCGTGCTCCAGTACCTGCTCGTGCGGCACGGGATCCGCGTCCCGATCAACGCCTACTTCGACGGCCCGACCCTGCGCGGCGTCCGCGCCTACCAGCGGCGGCTGCACCTCGCCCCCGACGGCGTCGTCGGCCCGCACACGCTCGCGGCGTTCGGCCTCCAGCAGCAGATCCCGGTGCGGCCGCGGACGATCGCGGTCGCGCGCCGGTACGTCGTCCGCCCGGGCGAGTCGCTGAGCGCGATCGCGCAGCGGTTCCGGACGACCGTGGCGACGCTCGCGCGGCTCAACCACCTCGACCCGGCACGGCCGCTCCTGATCGGGACGAAGCTCATCCTCCCCGCGGTCGTCCGGCGCGCGAGCCCCGTCGCCGCGACGGTGAGCAACGTGGCGAGCGTTCGCGCCTCGCTCGAGCGGTGGGCGGCCCACTACGGCGTCGACCCGCGCCTCGCTCGCGCGCTCGCGTGGATGGAGTCCGGCTTCAACAACGCGATGGTCTCGCCCGCGGGCGCGCGGGGCATCATGCAGCTCCTTCCCTCGACGTGGAAGTACGTCGAGACGGTGGTCATCGGCCATCCCGTCCCGCACACCGCGGACGGCAACGTCCGCGTCGGTGTCGCCTATCTGCACCACCTGCTCCGCGCCTTCCAGGGGAACGAGCGCCTCGCGCTCGCAGCCTGGTACCAGGGCGAGCGCGC
>JADGHP010000028.1 GCA_019683855.1 Thermoleophilia bacterium | reverse complement strand
GGGGGGGGCGCCGGGGGCGGGGGGGGGCGCGCGGGCGGGGGCGCCGCCCCGGGGGGGGGGGGGCGGGGGGGGGGCCGCCCGCCCGTCCCGCGTGCGCGGCGTCGCCTCCCTCGCCGACGCGCTGGCGCACCTGCGGCGACCCGCCGAGGCAGCCTCTAAGGTTGGACGCCGCATGCGACGTCCGACCGCCCTCTGCGCCCTCCCGGCCGCCGCCGTCGCCGCGCTCGCGCTCGCGCCGTACGCGGGCGCCGAGCCTCCGCCCCCGCAGAAGCCGAAGGCCCCCGCGCGCGGCGCACGGCCCGTCGTCCTGGGCGCCGAGCCGGTCGCCGACCCCTCGGATCGCGTCGGCGACGGCTACCGCCGCGTGACGTTCTCGCCCGACGGCGACGGCAGAGGCGACGTGGTGCGGATCCGGGTGCGCGTGATCCCCGGCGACCGGCTCTCGCTCTGGGTCCACCCCGCGTCGCGGACGCCCTTCTACCTGCCGCTCCGCAAAGCGCGACGCTCGCCCGCGACCGTGGTCTGGGATGGACGCCAGGCCGACGGCACCCGCTACCCGGACGGCTCCTACATCCTGCGCGTCTGCGACTCGACGCGGCACCGCTGCTCGCGCGGACGCGTGCTCGCGCACCTGCGCATCATGACCCTGTACGCTCGCAGGGCCACCGCGGTCTCGGCCGGTCAGACGATACGGGTGCACATCGCCACCGACCGCAGAGGGCCGTACCGGCTCGACCTCGTCTCCGCTGTGGACACGGGCGGGCCGGGCCTCGGCGCGGTGCGGGTCGCCGAGCCCGGCTGGGTGAGCTACCGCGTGCCCGCCGTCCCGCACGGGGGCCTCTGGCTGCTCCGGGTGCGCAGCCGCCGCGCGGGGACGCAGTTCCCGCTCGTCGTCCACCAGCCGGGACTCCGGCTCGACGACCCGCCGCCGCACACCGCCCTCGTCGTCTACCCGTGGCTGACCTGGCGCGCCTACGACCAGCTCGACGGGAATCGCGACGGGCAGGTGGACAGCTGGTACGCGCACCCGCGCAACCCGGTCGTGCCCCTGTACGGGCCGTTCGAGCCGGCGACGAGCGACCCGAGGTTCGAGGGCCTCGAGCCGAACCCGCTGAGCCAGGCCGCGTTCGCCTCATGGATGCTCGCGCACAAGCTGACCGCCCAGCACGTGACCGACGTCGAGCTCGGTCGGCTGCCGGCCTCCGTGCTCGACAAGTACCCGGTGATCGTGTTCGCCGGGCACACCGAGTACTACGAGCGGGCGACGTACGAGAAGGTGCGGCGCTACCGCGACGCGGGCGGGCGCCTCTACTTCCTCCAGGGCAACTCGTTCTACGGCGAGGCGGAGATCCGCGGCGCGCAGGTCGCCCGCCGCTCCTACCGCTACCGCAGCGCCGAGCGCTCCGACTTCGCGCTCGCGGTCACCGGCTTCCGCTCCTGCTGCTGGCCGGCGGAGATCCGCCCCGTCTACCGGCTCGCCCCGGGAGCCGTGGAGAGCCTGCCCTGGGCGTTCGAGGGCACCGGGCTCGAGGACGGCGACCCGTTCGGGATCGCGGCCGGCGAGGTCGACACCGTCGATCCGAAGCTCTCGCCGCCCGGGACCGTGACGGTGGCGACGGCGACCGTGCCGCGGTTCACGCCGACGCGACAGAAGCCGTCCTACGCGTGGATCGGCGAGCGCCCGATCCCGTACCAGCCGGCGTGGCGCCGCTCGCGGAAGATCGCGATCGCCTACGCCGCGGTCGGGCGCGGCGAGGTGTTCTCGTGGGCGAACACGGGCTTCATGCAGACGGTCCGCTTCCCCGAGTACGGCCTGCCGGCATCCGAGCGCGCCGCGCTCGACCGGGTCGCGCTGAACGTCTGGGAGCACTTCGTCCGGTGAGACGCGCGGCGCTCGCCGGGTGCGCGCTCGCGCTCGCGGCGGCATGCGGCGGCGCGGCCGCGGCGGGACGAGCCTCCGTCCGCGACGCCGGCGGCGGCACGGCGGTGTTCTCCGCGCTGCCGGGTCATCGGATCGCCGGCTTCTCCCTCGACCGCGACTGGCTCGCGCTCGCGGAGGACCCCGTGTCGCGGGATGCGTGCCCGGTCGTCGTCCTCGTGCGCGTCCCCTCCGGCTCGCCGCGGCGCGAGCTCACGCGGCGCGACGGCGCGACCTGCCGCCTCGGCGGCCGCTTCTGGGTGCGGCCGGGGGCGCGGGCGATCGGCAACGCGATCGCGAAGGCGCTCTGGGTCGTCCGCCACGGCTCGACCGCGATCGCGGTGAAGGCCTCCCCGGCCGAGCCCGAGGTCGTGCTCGCCAGGGTCACCGGGATCACCCTAGCGCGCGGCCCGTTCCTCGGCCCGGTGGTCGCGACCAACTGGCTGCGGCTGTTCGGCGACTACCGGCGCCAGCCGGACGGGACCCTCGAGGGCGGCGTGATCAGCGGCAACCGCCGCGAGCTGTGGACGGCGACCGGACCGGTGATGCCCCTCGGCCTCGACGACGAGGAGCACGCGGTCGCGGTGGGAGCGGACGGCTCGATCGCGATGTGGCACGCGCACGGAGCCCGCTACGGCCGCGTCCCCGACGCGCACGCGCGCGCGGCCGCGCTCGACCGGGGCGAGGTGCTCGTCCTGCGCGACGACGCGCCGCGGCTCGACGTCCGCGCGCTCTCGGGCCGGCTCGTCCGCTCCTGGCCGATCGCGCGCGGCGCCGCGCCGCTGCTCGACGCCGACGTCGAGCACGGCCTCGCGGTGTACGCGGCCGGCCGGGCCGTGCACGAGCTGCGACTCGCCGACGGCCGCGACCGGGTCGTCGCGCGTGCCCCCGCCGGCTCGACGCTGCTCGACGCCCAGGTCGAGCCGCGCCTCCTCGCGTACGCCTACCGGGGCGGCTCCGCCGGCGCCGGCCGGGTGGTCGTCGTGCCGCGCGGGCGCAGCCGCCGCTGAGCGCGCCGCGGCGAGGGCCCCTCAGGGCGCCGCCGGCTCGGACGAACCCTCGAGCCGGGCGTGGAAGGTGTTCAGGTAGTCCTCGAGCCTGAACCCGTCGAGGAACGCTTTCGCTGCGCGGCGCCCGTTCTCGACGAGCAGCTCCTGCTTCTCCGGCGAGAGGTCGAACTGCGTCGTGGCGACGTCGGCCGCGTCGATCGCGAGCGTGCGCACCCGCGTCGAGTGCGAGACGAAGCGGGCATCCCACGCCTCCTGGGCGGTGTGGAAGATGTCGAAGGCGAAGCGGATCCCCCACGGCGTGAGCCGCTCGAGGCGGGTCAGCGCGCCGCCGACGCCGCGCCCGCCGGTGAGCGTGAAGCCGAAGGTCGGCCGGACGGGGAGGCGCCCCGTGACCGCCGGGTCGACGTCGAACAGCCAGACCGGGAAGTTGGAGAGCGTGCCGCCGTCGACGATCACCGCCGTGCGCCCGTTTGCGTCCTCGAGCTCGACGGGCCTGAAGAAGTACGGGATGGACATGCTCATCCGCGCGGCGCGCGAGATCGTGAACGCGTCGGGGTCGATCAGCCTGGAGCTGCCCGGCAGCCTGTAGCCGACGAGGTCGTCGGGGAGCACGAGCAGCCGCCGGTTCGTCACGTCGGCGGCGATCAGCTTCAGCCGCCACGCGGGCGTGTCGCCGTTCGCGGACGGGATGCGCACGCTGGCGAAGGTGGCGCCCTCGAGCACCTCGTCGAACCAGCGCTCGAAGGCGTCGCCGCGTGCCATCCCGTGCGCGACGAGCAGGCTTCCGACGCCCGCGAGCTTGCTGCGGAGCGGGAAGTCCGCGAACGACGCGAACGGCGTCGAGCGGGCGAGCTCGAGCATCTGCTGCGCGCTGTGGCCGGTGGCGAGGTAGGAGGCGATGATCGCGCCCGCGCTCGCGCCGGCGACGCTCCGCCAGGTCGTGACCGGCTTCGTCGGATGCTCGGCGAACCCGCACAGCGCGCCCGCGAGCGCGAGCCCCTTGACGCCGCCGCCACGGAAGACCCCGTCCGCCTCGGTGATCCACTGCATGCCCGCCATTGCGCTCCTCCGGATCCCAAGCGCCGCAGGCCGTTTGCCGCGCGCGCAGGCTACCGCGCCGCGGCGGCGCCGGACAAGGGCGTCGCACAGGGACGCGGCTCAGTGGCCGGTGGCCGAGAAGTGCATGTAGTCCTTCGTCGAGCCCGACCAGGCTCCGCCCCAGCCCCAGCCGATCGAGGCGAAGGCGCGCACGACCGCCGGCGTGACCATCCCGGGCCGGTGCCGGCTTCGGTCGAGGTAGGAGAGCGCCTTCGGGTCGCGTGTCATGCCGCAGCCGACGTACGGATTCTCGACCGGGTTCAGGTCGACGGCCTCGCCGTAGGCGTGCTCCGACCAGCTCCCGGTGCCGGTGCCGCCGGTGCAGGGCGAGGGCACCGCCTGCCGGCACTCGAACGAGCCGGTGAGGTCCCCGTCGCGCGGCCGCGAGCCGGGAGGCCCGTACGTCTCCGAGATGCTCATGTGGCGGATCGGGAAGCGCAGGCGGTAGAGCGCTCGGAAGACGCGCGCGAGCGGCCACGCGGCGGCCCGGTGGACGACGAGCTGCCCGGCGTGCGCGCGATGGTCGAAGCCCCAGTACGAGACGGTCAGCAGGCGCAGGTCGCGCAGCGGCACCGGGCAGCCCGGGTGCCAGGAGTGCTGGGCCACGATCTCCGCGCGGACCTCCGTGGGGAGCGGCCGCACCGAGGCGTGGAAGGCCGGGATCGAGGCGGAAGCCGCGAGCAGCGCGAGCACGCCCATGGGCCCCATATTGTCACCGCGAGGGCGGCGGCCGAGCTCAGGAAAGCTCGAGCAGGGTGGGCGCCGCCTCGTCCCGGCCGGCCACGGCAGCGTTCACCCACTCGTAGCCGCCGACGCGCCCGCGGCCGCGGGCCTCGTGGATGTGGCCGAACACGACCGCCCGCAGCGACGGGAGCGCGTCGATCCGCTTCCGCAGGGTGACCGAGCCTGCGTGCGCTCCGCTCGCCGCGCGGTCGCCGAGGCCGTGCGGGGGCCCGTGGACGACGAGGAGCTCGGTCGCTTCGGGGATCCGCGCCCACACCTCGGCCAGCCGCTCCTCGCTCGCCATGAACGGCCAGGAGCCGAACGGCAGCGCCAGCGGCGACCCGAACACGGTGCGGCCCAGCACCTCCGCCGCCTCGTCCTCGAGGTACGTCCACCGAAGCGAGCGGACGAGCTCCGGATCCGCCGCCGCGACGAGATCGCAGTTGCCGGCGACCGCCACCACCGGCGCCTCCTGGCGCTCGAGCCACGGCCGGAGCTCCCGCTCGATCCAGGAGCGCTGCCGCTCGGCGCTCCCCATGGGACAGAAATCGCCCGCCACGACGAGCAGATCCGCGGGAGGGACGGCGGGCAGCCGGCCGTGCAGATCGGCGACGACAGCGACGCGGAGCGGGCTCGCCATCCGCCGCGACGCGGACCGAATCGCCTGACGCGCACGCGCGCGGTCGACGACCGCCGAGGGACGCGCACCCTCGGCAGGTACCGGCTTGCGGCTGCACGATATTTCGTTCAAATTTCCAACATTGTGGTTCACGCAGACGTGGCTGTGATCGGTGGCGGCGTCATCGGGCTCGCGGTCGCGCGCGAGCTGACCGCCCGCGGCTCGGCCGTCGTCGTGCTCGAACGGGACGGTATCGGCTCGGGCGCGTCGGGTGTCCAGCCCGGCGGCGTGCGGCAGCAGTGGGGCACGCGCGTCGCCTGTCGGCTCGCGCGGGAGTCGGTCGCCTTCTGGCGCGAGGCGACGGACCGTCTCGCCTCGCGTGTCCCGCTCGTCCTGCGCGAGAGCGGCTACCTGTTCGTGGCTCGCACGCAGGATGCGCTCGCCGAGCTGGAAGCCAACGTCCGGCTGCAGAACGAGGAAGGCGTCCCCTCGCGGCTCGTGACGCCCGACGAGGCGGCGGAGCTCGTGCTCGGCCTGCGGGCGGAGGCGATCGTCGGCGGCGCCTGGTGTCCCGAGGACGGCTACTTCGACCAGCCGCAGAGCGTCGTCGAGGCGTTCGCGAGCGGCCTCGACGTCCGCCGCGCGGAGGTCGTCGCCCTCCGTCCGAGCGGCGGCAGTTGGGAGGTCGCGCTGGCGAGCGGGGAGCGCCTCGCGGCGGCGGCGGTCGTCGTTGCCGCGGGCGTCGAGACCTCGTCCCTGCTCGCGCCGCTCGGGCTCGACCTCCCGATCGAGGCCGAGGATCGCTACCTGTTCTTCAGCGATCCGATCTCCGAGCGGCTGCTCGAGCCGCTCGTCGTCTCGTCGGAGCTCCGCTTCGCAGCCAAGCAGCTCGCAAGCGGTCGCGTCCTGGCGAGCGACCTCGCTGCTCGGGGAGACGAGCAGGCGGGCCGCACGCGGTGGCGCGCGACGATCCGTGCCGCGGTCGAGGAGCTGCTGCCACACCTCGCCTACGTCTCCTATCCCCTGCTCGTCCGCGGCTGCTACGACGTGACACCGGATCGCCAGCCCGCTCTCGGTCCGGTTCCGGGGCTGGAGGGTCTCTTCGTCGCCGCGGGTTTCAGCGGCCACGGGTTCATGATCGCGCCGGCGGTGGCGCGGATCATCGCCGACGCGGTGGCGGGTAGCCTCGACGCGGTGTTGGAGACGCTGGGCGTGCAACGGTTCGCCGAGGGTCGGCTCGTTCCCGAGCGGCAGCTCGTCTGAGCGTGTTCTCGCAGCTCGTCGTCAACGGCCTCGTGACGGGATCCGTCTACGCGATCGCCGCGGTCGGCGTCTCCCTCGTCTACGGAATCCTGCGGCTCGTCAACTTCGCCTACGGCGACATGATGGCCTTCGGGGCGCTCGTCGCCTACGGGTGCAACGGGCCGCTGCACCAGTCGATGGTGGTCGCGGCGCTCGCCGGGATGGCGGCGACCGCGCTCCTTGCCCTCGCGCTCGACGTGGCGCTCTGGAAGCCGCTGCGCGCCCGCCGGGCGGGCTTCATGAGCCTGTTCCTGGCCTCGATCGGGCTTGCGCTCGTCCTACGCCAGGCCCTGCTGCTCGCCGCCGGGCCGCAGCCGGAGGCGTACCGCGTCGACCCCTACCGCGTGTTCGTGATCGGAAGCGTGCGCCTGTCCGAGGCGCAGACGATCGCCGTCGCCACGGCAGCGGCGGCGATCGTCGTGGTGGCGCTCTTCCTCGCGCGGACGACCGCCGGTCGCGTGCTGCGGGCGATGGCCGACGACCGGACGCTCGCAGCGGTCGCCGGGATCGACGTTGCCCGCGCCACCCGGCTGGCTTGGGCGATCTCGGGCCTGCTCGCCGGCCTTGCCGGCGTGCTCGCGGGGCTCGTCGAGTATTCGTTCACCCCCGACTTCGGCTTCCAGCTTCTGCTTCCGGTCTTCGCCGCGGTCGTGCTCGGCGGCATCGGGAGCGCCTACGGCGCGCTCGCGGGCGGACTCGCGCTCGGTCTCGCGGAGGAGCTCTCGACGTGGTCGGGCTTCGCCGGGGGCGTGGATCCCGTCTACAAGCCGGTGGTCGCGTTCGTGTTGCTCGCGCTGGCGCTGCTTCTGCGCCCGCAGGGCCTGTTCGGGCGGGCGAGGGTCGCATGAGCACGCTGGCGAGCGCCGGTTTCTGGGAGTTCGTCGGCGTCGTCGCGGGGATCTACACGATCCTCGCGCTCGGGCTCCAGCTGCAGTTCGGGTTCGCGGGACTCCTCAACTTCGGCCAGGTCGCGTTCATGGCCATCGGCGCGTACACGATGGCGATCCTCGTCGTGAAGGAGGGTTGGAGCACGTGGCTCGCGGCGCCGCTCGGGGTCGCCGCGGCGGCGGTCGGGGGCCTCGTGCTCGGCCTCCCGACGCTCCGTCTGCGCTCGGACTACTTCGCGATCGTGACGATCGCGTTCAGCGAGATCGTCCGCTACGTCGCGATGAACGAGGATGCTCTCACCGGCGGCTCGCAGGGCACGATCGCGCTCGGCCCGGTCGGCCAGGCCGCGCAGTACAACGGCCAGTGGGCGCAGTTCCAGCATCGGATGCAGGCTTGGCTCGGGCTCCCCTCCGCCGACGCGACGATGCTCGTGATCGTCTGGCTGGCGGCGCTCGCCCTGCTCGCGTCGGCCTGGGCTGTCCTCCGCACGCCGTGGGGTCGCGTGCTGCGCTCGATCCGCGAGGACGAGGACGCCGCCGCCTCCCTCGGCAAGAACGCGTTCGCCTACAAGCTCCAGGCGCTCGCGCTCGGCGCCGCGCTCGCCGGCGTCGCCGGCCTCTTCTACGCCTGGCAGTTCTCGTATTTCAGCCCGGATGACTTCGCGCCGCTGCTGACGTTCTTCGCGTGGATGATCGTGCTCCTCGGCGGCCTGGGACGCGTCTTCGCCGTCCCGGTCGGCGCCGTCGTGTTCGGGTTCATCTTCGCCGGGACGCGCTTCCTCGGCTTTGCTCCCTTCTCGTGGTTCGCCTCCGACCAGCGCGCCTACCTACGCCTGATCATCATCGGCCTCGTCATCCTCGCGCTCGTCGTCCTGCGCCCACAGGGCCTCCTCGGCAAGCGGGAGGAGATGGTGCTCGAGTGACAGCGCTGCTCGAGATCCAGCAGGTCGTGAAATCGTTCGGAGGCGTGCGCGCGGTCGACGGCGCCGCGTTCGAGGTCGCCGCCGGCTCGATCACGGCGTTGATCGGCCCGAACGGCGCCGGCAAGTCCACGCTCTTCAACTGCGTCGCCGGCTCGCTGCGGCCCGACGCCGGGAGGATCGTCTTCGCGGGTCGGCGGATCGACCGGCTCCCGACGCACCGGATCGCTCGCGCCGGGCTCGTGCGCACGTTCCAGTCGGCGCGCGCCTTGGCGCGGATGACCGTGCTCGACAACCTCCTCCTCGCCTCGATCGGCCACCCAGGCGAGCGCCTGAGCGGGCTCCTGCTGCGGCCGCGGGCGGCCCGAGCGCACGAGCGGGCGCTGCGCGAGCGCGCGCGGGAGCTGCTCGACCTCGTCGGCCTGCAAGCCCACGCCGACGCCTACGCGGGCACGCTCTCCGGCGGGCAGCGGAAGCTGCTCGACCTGGCGCGCGTGCTCATGCTCGAGCCGACACTCGTCCTCCTCGACGAGCCGATGGCGGGCGTGAGCCCGCGCCTCCGCGTGGAGTTGCTCGACCACATCCTGGCGCTGCGTCGCGAGCGGGGGATCACCTTCCTCATCATCGAGCACGACCTCGACTTCGTGATGCAGGCGGCCGAGAAGATCGTCGTCATGAACGAAGGGCGCGTGATCGCGCAGGGCGATCCCGCGAGCGTGCAGGGCGACCAGGCCGTGGTCGACGCCTACCTGGGAACCGCAGCCGTCCACGAGCAGCCCGCCCCGGCATGACGACCCCGCTGCTCGAGGTCGCCGATCTTGCGGCCGGCTACGACGACGCGCTCGTCCTCCACGGCGTCTCGCTCACCGCGGCCCGCGAGCAGATCGTCGCGATCGTCGGCCCGAACGGCGCCGGGAAGTCGACGCTGCTCAAGGCGATCTACGGCCTGGTGCGCCCGCGCGCGGGCTCGGTGCGGCTCGCGGGCGTGGACGTGACCGGCGAGCGTCCCGACCGGCTGACCCGCCGGGGGATGGGCTTCGTGCCTCAGATCGACAACGTCTTCCCGACGCTGACGGTCGCCGAGAACCTCCACATCGGCTCGCTCGTCCTGCCGCGTGCCGAGCGGCAGGCGGAGCTCGAGCGGATGCTCGAGCTGTTTCCGCTCCTCGCCGAGCGTCGCCGGCAGCGGGCGGGCTCGCTCTCGGGCGGGCAGCGCAAGCTCGTGGCGCTCGCGCGCGCGCTCGTCGCCCGCCCGCAGCTCCTCCTGCTCGACGAGCCGTCGGCCGGCCTCTCGCCGCTCGCGATCGACCTCGTGTTCGAGAAGCTGCTCGAGATCCGCGCCCTCGGGATCGGTGTCGTGATGGTCGAGCAGAACGCGCGCCGGGCGCTTGCCCTCTCCGACACGGGGTATGTCCTCGACATGGGCCGAAACGCGCACTCCGGGCCGGGGCCGGCGCTGCTCGACGACCCGAGGGTCGTCGAGCTCTACCTGGGCGGCTCGCGCAGGACCGCGTCGAGCTCCACCTCGACGAGCACGCCGTCGGGGATGAACCCGCCGACGAAGTAGGAGGTGTTGGCGGGCTCGACTCCGGCGAAGGTCTCGGCGTGCGCCCGCACCGCGCCCTCCCAGTCGGCCTCGCGCGCGAGGAGGAGGCGCGTGCGCAAGACGTCCTCGCGGCCGGCCCCGAGCTCGGCGGCAGCCGCGAGCGCTTTCTCGAGCGCGGCGAGGGTCTGCCGGTAGGTATCGCCCGCGTGGAGGACGACCCCGTTCTCGAGCGGCGCGGTTCCGCTCACCGCGACGTGGTGGCCGATCCGGACTGCGCGGGAGTAGGCGGCGGCTTCCTCGAAGCCGCCGCCGTCCTGCACCAGCTGCCTCACGCGCCTCGGAACGTGACGGTCTTCTCCGTCACGATCTTCCCGTTGCCCTGGTAGCGCCAGATCTCGAACACAGCCGACCCGATGTCGCCGTTCCGGTCGAAGTCGACCGGGCTGAACGCGCCCTCGTAGTCGACCTCCTTGTGGGCGAGCACGAGCTTGATCGCCTGACCCATCTGCGCGAACGTCACCTTGCGTCCCGGCGGCCCCGAGACGGCGACGAGGTTCGCCTTGATCTTCGCCGGCGACGCCGAGCAGCCGCGCAGAGCGGCCAGGAACGCGACGTTGGCGGCGTCGAACGCCGTGCCCTCGAACCCCGTGTACGCCTTCGCGCCGTGCACCTGCTTGTTCCAGAGGGCGTGGAAGGCCTTGCCGGCTGGGCCTCCCGCCGCGCTCGCGGCGGTGCCGCTCAGGCCGACCACCGGGTTGCCGATCGAGTCGAGCACCTGCGCGTTGCGGAGCGCCTCGGTCATCAGCGTCTTCGAGGCGTCCCACTTGCCGGTGCGCACGAGCGACGGCGCGAACTTCTGGAACGTCTCCGGGAAGTCGATGATCACCCAGCCCTTCGGATTGCCGGAGACGAGCTGCTGCGCCTCGCTGTCGAAGGTCGGCTGGTTGGGGTTCCAGGCGATGTTGACGCCGATCTTGCCGCCGAGCTTGCGGTACTGGGAGACGAAGAGCTGCTTCAACGCCGTCCCGAAGGCGTCGTTGCGGGCGCCGACGTTGACGACCGCCCCCTTGCCGAACTGCTCGATGGCGGCCCGGGCGAGCACCTTGCCCTGGAGCGTGTCCGAGGGATAGGTACGCCAGACGTAGCCGTTGTCCTTGAGCGTCGTGAGCTGCGGCGCGCTCGAGGTCGGCGAGATGAGCACGACGCGGTTGGGGATGGTGACCGACTGAGCCATCGGGATGGTGGCGCTCGAGGCCATCTCGCCGATCACCACGTTCACGTGCTCGGCGACCTCCTTCTTGGCGGCCTCGACCGACGCAGAGGCCTGCGACTGGCCATCCTGTGAGTCGACGAGCGTCACCGAGATCTGCTTCGACAGGCCGAGCTTCTTGAGCGCGGCGTTCTGCACCGAGACGGCGAGCTTGACGGCCTTGTCGAGGTTGCCGCCGTACGCGGCGAGGTCGCCCGTGAACGGCAGGACGTCGCCGAGCCGCAACGTGAACGAGCAGCGCGCAGCCGCCAGTCGCGCCGGGCTTTGCGGCGAGGCCGCCGACACGCCCGCCGCAGCCGCAGCCGCGCCGGCGGCGACCGCCACCGCGAGTGTCGCTTTGACTCTCATCGACTGTGACACCTCCGATTCCTCTCGTGCGTGAGCCGTCGCGATCGGCGGCTCATAATCTTGTAACCATGAACGATATTTTGCTCAAAGGCAAGGCTGGAGTATGCTCGCCCCGTGACGCAGCATCGGCGGGCGCAGCACGACGGGAACCGGTCGGCCCAGAAACGCGCCTCACCCGCGGGTGTCCCGCAGGTCGGCGACGTGATCCGCCGCCTGCGCAAGCAACGAGGCCTCTCCGTCCGCACGCTCGCCGCGAGCTCCGGCATCTCGCCGTCGTTCCTGGGCGCAGTCGAGCGCGGCGACTCCGACATCGCGCTCGGCCGCCTCGCGCTCGTCGCCCACGCGCTCGGCCACGATGTCGCCTCGCTGCTCGGCTACTCCTTGCGACAGTCGACGCCGCGCTTCGTCGAGCCGGCACGGCACGGCGCGCGCGGCGAGGGCGTCGAGTTCTCGGCCTTCCGGATCCCCGGCTCGCACCTCGAGCTGCTCGTCGCTCACTTCGCTCCGCACACGCGCTTCGACGACTCGATCACCCATGCCGGCATCGACGTCGCCTACATGGCGCGGGGAGAGCTCGTGCTCGTGGTCGACGGCGTCGACTACACCCTGCACGAGGGCTGCTGCGTCGTCTGGCCCTCCTCGCACCCCCACACCATGCGCAACGACAGCGACACCCCCGCGATCGCGGTCGGCTTCGCGACCGAGACCGTCCACTGATGACGGAGATGCGCGTCTACGACCTCCGCGTCACCGTGGAGCGGATCGAGGGCCGCTCGGTGTGCGGGCTCCAGGTCGGAGACTACTTCGAGCTGACCGAGTCGAGTCGCCTTCGCATCCCGGAGGGCCGCCACTTCTGCCTCTACGCGCTCCAGTCCGTGCTGCCGCTGCTTCCCGCGAAGCAGCGGCGCTTGCCGGATGACGACTGGCTCGAGCAGGACACCCTCGTCTGCTGCCCCGATCCAGAGGAACGGGTCGTGATGCGCATCGAGCGGATCGGCGAGCGAGTGATGCGAACCGAGGAGCTGACCTGAGCGACTTCGAGCTCGGACTCGGGCTCCAGTCGGACAAGACCGCGGAGGAGTACGTCGCGATCGCGCGACGGGCCGAGAGCGCCGGCGTCGACGTGCTCTCGGTCTTCCACGATCTCTTCTACCAGCCGGCGATCTTCCCGCTGCTCACGATGGCGCGCGAGACGGAGCGGGTCAGGCTCGGCCCCGCGGCGCTCAACCCGCAGACGCTGCACCCGGTCGAGATCGCCGGCCAGGCGGCGGCCCTCGACCTCGCCTCGGGCGGCCGCGCATACCTGGGGCTCGTGACGGGCTCGTGGCTCGACCGGCTCGGCCTCGACGAGACGCGCCCGCTGACGCGGTTGCGCGAAGCGGTCGAGATCGTCACGCGGCTGCTCGCCGGCGACCGCAGCGGCTTCAGCGGCGAGTGCTTCACGCTCGCGCCCGGCGCCGGCCTCGCATACACCCCGCTTCGCCGTCACGTGCCGCTCATGCTCGGCACCTGGAAGCCGCGCGCCGCCCGCTACGCGGCGGAGGTCGCGCAGGAGGTGAAGATCGGCGGCACCGCCAACCCCGAGATGGTGCGCCTGATGCGCGGCTGGCTCGGCGAGCACGGGCCTCGGATCGTCGTCGGCGCCGTCACCGTCGTCGACGAAGACGGCGCCGCGGCTCGCGCGCGGGCGGCGGCGGAGGTCGGGATGTACCTCGACGTGGTCGGCGGCCTCGACCCGACGCTCGAGCTGCGACCGGGGGAGCCGCCGCCGCTCGAGAAGTTCGTCCTCGCCGGGACCCCCGAGGAGGTGGCGGCGCAAGCCCGGGCCCTCCTCGACGCGGGGGCGTGGCGGATCGAGTTCGGCACCCCGCAGGGTCTCACCACCGAGCGCGGTGTCGGCCTCCTCTGCGACCGCGTCTGCCCTCTGCTGCGCGGCTGAGGCGACACAGCGGCACGGGCGGGCCCATCACCGTCATCGGGGTTGCTCGTCCTCCCCTGCGCAAACCTCCACGGATCGCAGCCCCCGCTCTCCGCCTCGGTTGACGAGCGTGCGTAGCGTTCACGAGCCGGGATATCTCGGATATCCTGCTGCCATGGCCAAGGTGCTCGTATCGCTGAGCGATGAGCTGCTTCGGCGCGTCGACCGCATCGCAAGGGCCCGCGGCTTGTCGAGAAGCGCCTACCTGGCCGAGCTCGCCGCGCGGGATGCTGCGCGCGTGGAGGGGCCTGGTACCTCGCCCGCGGCGCGGCGAGCGCTCAGCAAGCTCGACGATCTCTTCGAGGAGGGACCTCCCGGAGACTCGACGGCCGCGATCCGTGCAGAGCGCGACGCTCGGTGACCGAGGCGGTTCTCGACGCTTCCGTCGTCATCAAGTGGTTTCGCTCTGAGGGAGAGCGGCACGTCGATTGCGCGCGAGCCCTCCGGCGCTCCTTCGAAGCCGGAGAGCTGATCGTCTTCACACCGCCGCTTCTGCGGCTCGAGATCGTCAACGTCGCCGGCCGGCGTTGGCGCTGGGAGGAGGCGGCACTCCTCGATCTCGCCACCGCGCTCGATGAGCTCGGCTTCGAGCAGATCGAGCCCGACCTCGCGCGCATCGCCCAGTGGACAGCACGCGGTCTCACCGCCTACGACGGCGCCTACGTCGCCACTGCCGAGATGGTCGGCACGCGGCTCATCACCGACGACGACCTGATCGCCTCGATCGCGATCGAGATCGCGCAACCACTCGCCGAGATCCGAAGCTGACCGACCGCGGAGGTTGGCGCGTCACACACGAGGCTCCCGAACTGATCGGGCTCTGGAAATCTGCGCTCCGTCCTCCTGTCACGGATCGCTCGGCCGTGGACGGCTGTGGTCGCAGATCGGCCGGCTCCGAGACGAGTCGGTGCTCCCCTTCCTGTTCGTGGAGGGCGAAGACATCGACGCGGGGCCTCGA
>JADGHP010000261.1 GCA_019683855.1 Thermoleophilia bacterium | reverse complement strand
CCGAGGCGGCGACGTAGGTGGTCTTCTGCGCGAGCAGGGCGCCGTCGCTCGAGCGCGTGACGGTGACGACGACCTTCTTGTAGTCGGCGTAGGTGACGACCGAGCCGGCCGGATCGTCGACGTAGCCGACCGCGTAGGTGACGCGGACGGCGGCGCCGGCGATCTCGGTGACGGTCGGGTCGGGCGAGCGGAGCCGCCCGGGCGGGTTGCCGCCGACGAGGCCGACCTCGTCGTAGGGCAGCGCCCGGATCATCTCGATCTTCGCGGCCGCGAGCTGGTCGGCGGCAGTGCGGACGCGCGCCTGCGCGGTGGTCGCGGCGGTGGAGACGAGGACGCCGGCGACCGCGCTCGCGAGCGCGACGAGCATGAGCGAGACGAGCAGCATCTCGACGAGCGTGAAGCCGTCCTCCCGCGCCAGGACGCGGAGCCTGCCCGGGCCCCGCCGACTCACGGGAGGAGCCTCGCGCCCGAGGAGGCGAGCCGGCGCGCGGAGCGGTCGCGGCCTGCGGCCGCGGCCTTCACGGCCGTCGCGGCGTACGGCGAGGCGTCCTCCGGCTCGCCGGCCTGCGGGTACGCGAGGTTGCGCTTCAGGGTGAGCGTGACGAGCGGCGCTCCCGTGTCGACGACGGCGGCGCCGGGCGGCGGCGACTGCGCGACGACCGTGTTCGCGGGATAGCCGTGGACGGGGCCGCGCACGCGCCAGGCGAAGCCCGCGTCCTCGAGCGCGCCCTTCGCGAACACGAACGCGAGCCGGCGCACGTCGGGGACGACGAGCGGCGCCGGCGCGGCCTCGGTCGGGGCCGTCGGCTCGGGTTGGGTCGCGGGGACGCCGTGCGCGGCGGCCCAGGTGGCGCCCGCGGTCGCCGCCGCCCCGAGCGCGACGGCGAGCGCGAGGCGCGCCAGGCGTGCGGAGGCGATGCGGCCGAGCTCCACGCTCGGCTTCTCGGCGCACGCCGCCTGCGGCTCAATCCCCAGGACGGTTGAACAGCACGACCCGGCCCGCCGCCGCGCCGACGAGAGCCGGCGCATCGGCTCAGGTCCCGGAGGCCACGCGCAGCCCGGTCGGGGTCGCGGCCGGCTGCACGGCCGCGGCGGCGGCGTCGGCGCGGGCGGCCGTCTCCTCGGCGGCGCGCCGCTTCAGCGCCTGCTCGAGCGCGACGAGGAAGTCGTGGCGGTTCGTCGCCGCGTTCGCGGCGACCTCGTGCTCGACCTTGCCCTCGAGCACGAGATCGATCAGCGCCTGCGCGAACGTCTGCATCTGGAAGAACTCGCCCTCGGCGATCGCGTCGCCGATCTCGGCGGCTCGGCCCTCGCGGATCAGGTCGGCGATGCGCGCGTTCGTCACCATCACCTCCACGGCGGGGACCCGGCCGCCGCCGATGCGCGGCAGGAGCCGCTGGCTGACGACGCCGCGCAGCACGCCGGCGGCGATCGAGCGGACGAGCTCCTGCTTTCCGTGCGGGAAGAAGGCGATCAGCCGCTCGCACGTCTCCGCGGCGTCGAGCGTATGCATCGTCGAGAGGACGAGGTGCCCCGACTCGGCGGCGTGCAGCGCCGTCTGCGCGGTCTCCGCGTCGCGCAGCTCGCCGATCAGGATCACGTCGGGGTCCTGGCGGAGCGCGCGCCGGAGCGCCTCTCCGAACGAGGCGGTGTCGATGCCGACCTCGCGCTGGTTGACGATGCAGCCCCGGTCGGCGTGGACGATCTCGATCGGGTCCTCGATGGTGATGATGTGCGCTCGCCGCGTCCGGTTGATGTGGTCGATCATGGCGGCGAGCGTCGTCGTCTTCCCGGAGCCGGTGGCGCCGGTGACGAGCACGAGCCCGCGCTGCTCGGCGGCGAGCCGCTCGACCCCGAGCGGGAGGCCGAGCTGGGAGAAGGTCGGCACGACGCGCGGGATGACGCGGAAGGCGAGCGAGGTCGCGCCGCGCTGCCGGTAGGCGTTGACGCGGAAGCGCGGCAGCCCCGGCGGCTCGAAGGCGAGGTCGAGCTCGCCGGTTTCGCGGAAGGCGCGCAGCCGCTCGGGCGCGGCCCCGGCTACGGCGTCGAGGACGGAGGCGAGGTCGTCCTCGGTGAGCGAGGGGACCTCGTCGAGCGGATGGAGCTCGCCGTCGCGGCGCAGCACCGGCGGGCGGCCGAGCTTCAAGTGGATGTCGCTCGCGCCGAGGTCGACGGCGCGC
>JADGHP010000260.1 GCA_019683855.1 Thermoleophilia bacterium | reverse complement strand
CGCGAGCACGGGCCGAGGTAGGCGATGATCGCAAGCGTCTCGAGCGCCGCCTGCGAGAGGTTGCGCTGCGCCGGCCGCTCGAACAGGCGGGCGCACGCCTCCGCGGCCTCGCGCGCAGCGCGAAACGCCCAGCCTCCCGCGACCCGCTCGAGCACGATCCCGCTGCGACCTTCGCAGTACCGCTCGCCGAGCAGCCCGAGCGCGGCTTCGACCCGCTCCGGGTCGTCGTCGGCGGCGGCCGCCAGCTCCTGCACGCTGAGCGGCGCGGAGGCGACCACGAGCAGCGCCTCGAGCGTCCGCGCGAGCTGGTCGAGCGGATGGTTGATGGAGATCAGGCGGAGCGGACGGTCCACGCAACGGTCCTTTCGTCTCGGTCTCGGTTCTCCTCCCTGCTTCGCGTGACGCGAATCGGGGCGAATGGAGCGGCCTGCTCGATCGTCACCTCGCCGAAGCGACGCAGGTCGAGCAGCGCGAGGAACGCGACCGCCTGCTCGATACGCGACAGGCCGCGCACCTCGGCGTCGAAGTCGAAGCGGGAGCGCCGCCGCAGCACCGCGCGGAAGCGCTCGAGGAACTGCGACACGGGCGGGAAGCGGAGCGCCATGTGCGCGAGCGAGACCGGGGGCGGCTCGACGGCGAGCGCGCGCAGCGCTGCCGCGAGCCGCGCCGGATCCTGCGGCGCGAGCTGCGGCTCGATCCTCGGCGCAAGCGGCGCGGGCCCGAGCCGGAAGAAGCGGTCGCCCTCCGCGACGAGCCGGTCGCGCAGCCAGGCGGCGGCCTCCTTCATGCGCCGGTACTCGGCGAGCCGCCGGGCCAGCTCCTCGGCGGCCGCCTCGGGCTCCAGCTCGGCCAGCTCCGCCGCCTCGTGCGGGAAGAGGCCGCGCGCTTTGAGCTCGAGCAGCGCGGAGACGAGCACGAGGAACTCGCCGCACGCGTCGAGGTCGAGCTCGTCGCGCTCGGCGAGCCGGTCAAGGAAGGCGAGGACGATCGCGGCCACGTCGACGTCCCGCAGGTCGAGCTCCTCCTTGAGGACGAGCGTGAGCAGCAGGTCGAAGGGCCCCTCGAACGCGTCGAGGTTGAGCTCGAGCTCGCGGACGATCATCGCGCCAGGGACGCTAGCGGCGCTACCGGACGCGGCCCTTGGGGACGCTCATCCGCGGCCCGGTGCGGACCGGCCGCGGCTTGGCCGTGCGCGTGCTCGGCGCGGCGCGGCGCACGAGCTGCCACCAGACGAAGAAGGCGACCGCGCAGATCCAGACGCCGAGCGACACCCAGAAGTTGATCCGCATTCCCGCGAGGTGGTTGGAGGGGTCGATGCGCAGCACCTCCTCGTAGGTGCGGAACGTCGTGTACCAGACGACGTAGAGCGCGAACAGCGCCGGCCGGCGGAGGTTGAAACGGCGGTCGATCCAGAGCAGCGCGAGGACGCCGAGGACGTCCCAGGTGAACTCGTAGAGGAAGGTCGGGTGGTACTCGTGGGCCGCTCCCTTGCCGTGGATCTCCAGCGCCCACGGGAGCGTCGTGTGCCGCCCGTACAGCTCCTGGTTCCAGTAGTTGCCCCAGCGGCCGATCCCCTGGGCGAGCAGGAGCCCCGGCGCGGCGGCGTCCATCATCAGGCGGACGCTGTTCCCGGAGCGGCGGACGACCAGCGCCCCCGCCGCGACGCCGAGAGGGATCCCGCCCCAGATCCCGAGCCCGCCCTGCCACACCGCGAACACGCCCCACCAGTGGTCGTGGATCGCCTGGTCCTGATTCCAGCTCGTGATGTCGTGGTAGGCGCGAGCGCCGACGATCCCGGCGACAACCCCCCACAGAGCGGTGGTGTAGACGAGGTCCCAGTCGCCGCCCCAGCGCACCCAACGGATGCCCGTCAGCCAGACGCACGCGGCGATCGCGAGCAGCAGCATGACGCCGTACATATGGATCGTGAGCGGACCGACGTGGAAGATGCCCTGCGGCGGCGAGGGGATGGATGCGACGACGGCGGCGCTCACCAGCCGTCATTCTGCCGCGACGGCCGGCTAGCGGAGGATGTGGACGGCGAGGTCCGGCGGGCAGCCGCGCTCGAGCAGGTCGATCGCCTCGTGGAGGTCGACGTCGAGCCGCGCCGCGAGCTCGCGCGCGTCCGACGGGGCGTAGCCGGCGCGCTCGAGCGCCTCGGCACGCCAGCGCTCCACCCGTT
>JADGHP010000259.1 GCA_019683855.1 Thermoleophilia bacterium | reverse complement strand
CCACGCCGGCGGCTTCGGCTCGCCGGAGGAGCTGCGCGACCTGCTCGCGAGCTGGGTGGCGGCGCAGGGCGCCCGCGGGGTGGTCGTCTTCGACGGCCGCGGCGTCGACGAGCGCCACGGAGCGCTCGAGGTGCGCTGGGCGCCGCACGCGGACGCGCTGCTCGAGCGGCTCGCCGCCGAGCGCCGCGAGCGCGAGCAGGTGGCGATCGTCTCCTCGGACGCGACCGTCCGGCGCACGGCGGGCGTGGAGGTGCGGAAGCTCTCCTCGCAGACGTTCCTCGCCGAGCTTGTCCGGCCGCGTCACGCGAGCGGCCCGCGCGGCGACCTGCGCGACCGGCTCGACCCGGCGACGCTCGCCGCGCTCGAGCGGCTCCGGCGCGGCGGGTAGAGAGGCCGGCCTGCCTGCTGCAGGCAGGCGAGCACCCCCGACCGCCAGAACATATGTTCGTATCAGGTTGGGTCCGGTGCAAGTCGACTTGTAAAACCTTGGACCCGCTGCTATCTTCGCCCTCAACTACAGGGTGAGACTTCGCGGCGGAGCAAGCGCCCGCCGCCACGAGACCACCCCGAACACCGAGGAACGACGCCCGTGTCCGCGCGCCCCGCATCAGCCCAGACGCCGCAAAAGGCTCAACGAGAGCTCGAGGATCTGCAGCTCGTGCTCAAGGCCCGGAACGGCGACCAGGCCGCGATGGACGCCCTGATCCGGCGCTACACGGGCTTCGTCCGGCTGAAGGCGAGCTCGTACTTCCTCGCCGGCGGCGACGGCGACGACCTGATCCAGGAGGGCTTGATCGGTCTCTACAAGGCGGTGCGCGACTTCCGGCCCGACAAGGAGACCTCCTTCCGCAGCTTCGCGGAGCTGTGCGTGACGCGGCAGATCATCACCGCGATCAAGACCGCGACCCGCTACAAGCACGCGCCGCTCAACACCTACGTCTCGTTCAGCCACACCCCGGCGGGCCAGGACGGCGACGGCGAGTGCACGCTCGGCGACGCGCTGCCCGGGCCGGCTGTCCACGAGCCGCCCGTGATCGTCATCTCGACCGAGGAGCTGCAGAGTCTCGTCTTCACCCTCGGCACCGGCCTCTCGAAGCTCGAGTCGGACGCGCTTCGGCTCTACCTCGACGGCCTCTCCTACGAGGACATGGCGGCCGAGCTTGGCTGCGACACGAAGACGATCGACAACGCTCTCCAGCGGGTGAAGCGGAAGATCCTGGCGCACCAGGCCTCGCGTCAGGTCCTGCTGTAGGCATGCGCGCTCGCTACGCTGCGCGACGCGGGCCGGAGTAGCTCAGCTGGTAGAGCAAACGCCTTGTAAGCGTTAGGTCGAGGGTTCGAGTCCCTCCTCCGGCTCTTGCGTCGATCGCCGATCTGCTGGCGAGCGCGATCGACGCGGCCGATCCCGATCCCGATCCCGATCCGGCGAGCATCCTCGACCTCCTCAACCGCATCCCTAGCGCCTGGGAGCGGATCGACGTCGGCATCGCCGCGCTCGCGCCGGCCGCACGATCGCCTTCGGCACCAGCGCTCGCTGCTGATCCGGCTCGAGAGGCCGCACTAGCGGCTCCGCTCGGCGCGTACCGTCTCCGGGAGGAGCGCGCCTCTCGGCTCGGGGTCGAAGCGCAGGCTGAGGCGGCGAAGGGGCGCGAAGCGAAGTGGCGAGCGGTGCAGCGCGACGAGGGTTGCGGTCCCGCCGACGAGCACGTAGGCGGCGGAGTCGTTGACGAGCAGCGAGGTGACGAGCCCCGCGGCGAGTCCGACGAGCAGGTCGCGGCGGTCGCAGCGCCGCGCCGCGCGGATCGCGACGGTCGCCGTGGCGGCGAAGGCGAGCAGGAAGGGACCGACGAACGTCCAGGCGTGCAGCGCCGGCAGATAGGCGAGCGGCACGCGGTTGCGGGCGACATCGACCAACCCGCTGAGGCCGTGCGAGAACGCGCTGCGCATGTGGTCGTAGCCGGTGTGGCGTTGGTCGTAGAGCATCAGCGCGAGAACCGCGACCGCGCCGATTCCGAGCGCGACGAGCGATCCAACCCGCCCCAGCCGTGCGAGCCGCGCCCCGAACACGGCGAGCGCGACCGCGAACACGACTGCGCCGCCGCCGTCGGCGCCGAGGGTGTTGTCCGCGACCACCACGAAGCCGAACGCGCCGACGCCGAGGAAGCCCGGCAGCCCGAGCCGCCGCCCCGCG
>JADGHP010000258.1 GCA_019683855.1 Thermoleophilia bacterium | reverse complement strand
GAGGCGCTCCCTCGAGATCCTCGAGCGCTTCCTCCCCTGGGAGGCCGAGCGCTGCCGCGCGGTCGAGCTCACCGACCACAACGGGATCCTCACCGGCCGTTTCGCGCCCACGGTGCGCCGCCCGGTCGCCCGCCTCCCCTCCGGCGCCCCGGTGCTCGCGATGGCGGACGCGGCCGTCCTCAACGATCCGATCACCGGCCAGGGCTCGAACAACGCCGCCAAGTGCGCCGAGATCTACCTCGAGAGCGTGCTCGCCCACGGAGACGAGCCGTTCGACGAGGCCTGGATGCAGCGGACGTTCGACCGCTACTGGCGCGGCTACGCGCAATGGGTGGTCGGCTGGACGAACGCCGTGCTCGCCCCGCCCGAGCCGCACGTGCTGCGGCTGCTCGAGGCGGCGCAGGAGCTGCCCCCGCTCGCCGCCACGATCGCGAACGGCTTCGACGACCCGCGCGACTTCTACCCATGGTGGTTCGACGCACGCGAGGCGGAGCGCCTCATCGCCGAGAAGCGAGCGCAGCTCGCGGGCGGCATCGACCTGCGCGAGCTGCGGCGAGCCTTCGGCCAGTTCGCGACCGGCGTCACCGTCGTCACCGCCCGCGGCGCCGACGGGCGTCCGGTCGGCGTGACCGCGAACTCGTTCACCTCGCTCTCGCTCGAGCCGCCCCTCGTGCTCTGGGCGCTCGCCCGCAGCGCGGCGAGCCTCCCCGCATTCCAGGAATGCACGCACTTCGCGGTGCACGTCCTCTCGGCGTCCCAGCACCACCTCTCGCGGCTGTTCGCGACCGCGGGCGCGGACAAGTTCGGCGGCGTCCGGGCCGCCGACGGTCCCTTCGGCGTCCCGCTCCTCGACGGCGTCCTCGCCCGCTTCGTCTGCCGCAACGTCCGCCAGATCGAGGCCGGCGACCACGTGATCGTGATCGGGGAGGTGGAGCGCTACGAGACCTTCGAGGGCGAGCCGCTCGTCTTCCACTCCGGCTCCTACCGCGTGACCACGCGGCACCCCGAGCTCGACTCGCTCTGAGCGAGGCTCGCGGCGACTCCGGGCGCGCCGGCCTACGGGCGCCGCCGAATCAGGGTGACGCCCTCCCGGATCGGCAGCAGCACGCACTCGACCCGCGGGTCGTCGCGTACGTGCTCGTTGAAGCGCCGCAGCGGGTGGTCGGGCGCCATCCCGAAGAGCGTGTTGTCCGCGAGGATCGTGCCGCCCTCGGCGAGCTTCGGCAGCACCGCCTCGTAGTAGTCGACGTAGTCGGGCTTCCACGCGTCGATGAAGACGAGATCGAACGGCCCGTCGAGCTCCGCGAGCGTCTCGAGCGCGGGGCCGACGCGGTACTCGATCCGATCCGCGACCCCGGCCTGCGCCGCGTAGCGTCTCGCGATCGCGGTCGTCTCCTCGTTCACGTCGCAGGAGACGATCCGGCCGCCGAGCGGGAGCGCCTGCGCCATCGCGATCGACGACCAGCCGGTGAAGGCGCCGATCTCGAGCACGAGCCGCGGGCGCGCCATCGCGACGACGAAGCGGAGGAACGCGCCCTCGAGCTGCCCGACCATCATCTGCGGGCTCCGCTGCGTCGCCCGCGTCTCCGCCGCCAGCCGCTCGAACACCGGGTCGGGAGGCGTGGAGTGCGCCTGCGCGTAGCGCTCGACCTCCTCGGGGACGTAGGCGGTCACTCCACCCTCCCGACGACCACGCATGCGTTGTGGCCGCCAAGGCCCATCGCGTTCGAGAGCGCGACGTCGACCTGGACGCGCCTGGCCTCGTTCGGGACGTAGTCGAGGTCGCACTCGGGGTCGGGGGTGCGCAGGTTCATCGTCGGGGGCAGCACCCCCTCGTGCACGGCGAGGACGCACATCATCGCCTCGATCGCGCCCGCCGCGCCGAAGCAGTGGCCGGTCACCGACTTGGTGGAGGAGACGGCGAGACGGTAGGCGTGCTCGCCGAAGACGTCCTTGATCGCCTTCGTCTCGGCGGCGTCGCCGAGGGGCGTGGAGGTGCCGTGGGCGTTGATGTAGCCGACGCGCTCCGGCTCGATGCCCGCGCGGGCGAGCGCGCGGCGCATCATCTCGGCCACGCCGGTCGACTCGGGGTCGGGCTGCGCGAGGTGGTGCGCGTCGTTGGAGGCCCCGTAGCCGAGGATCTCCGCATAGATCGTCGCGCCCCGCCGCCGCGCCGCCTCGAGCTCCTCGAGCACGAGCA
>JADGHP010000257.1 GCA_019683855.1 Thermoleophilia bacterium | reverse complement strand
CGAGCCGGAGCTCGCGTGGCGGAGCTTCGCGCTCGCGCTGCTCGCGGACGAGCTGGCGGGCGAATAGCGCCCGCCGCCTCCGCCGGTCTACGCTTGAGCGACGCCGGCTCCCGCGGCAGGCCGGCACGTACCGCGACACCGAGCGAGGCATCCTCCACACGATGCGCGTGCCCATCTCGACGCCCGAACCGCGCCGCCGGCTGAAGCTCCCGCGGACGCTGCCGACCAGGCGCCTGCAGCCGTACTCGCGGGTCGACGCCCCCTACTTCCGGAGCCCGGGCTTCTACGTGCGGGTCGGCGGCCTCGCGGTCGTAGTCGGGATCGCCATCTGCCTGCTCGTCCTGCGCGCCTGGTCGATCCAGGTGCTGCACGGCCCCGAGTACGCGGCGATCGCGCGCGAGCAGGCGTTCCGCACCGTCGACATCCGGGGGCCGCGTGGCGCGATCGTCGACGCGAAGGGGAGGCTGCTCGCCGACACGACGGGACGGATCGTGGTGACCGCGGACGTCGGCGTGCTCGGCACGATCGACCGGCACGGCGTCTGGAGCCCGAGCCGCGAGGGCGAGACCGCGCTCCGCCGCTTCGCGCGGGTTGCGGGGACACCGGTGAAGACCCTGATCGCCCGGATCCGCCGCTCGGTGCTCCGTTCGCCGTTCGCGCCGGCGGTCGTCGTCCCCCACCCGAGCCCCAGCCTCGGCGCCTACCTGCTCGAGCGCAGGAGCGACTTCCCCGAGTTCCAGGTGAACGGGGAGCCCGCGCGCAGCTACCCGCGCGGCTCGCTCGGCAGCGAGTTCCTGGGGCTGCTCGGCGAGGTGAGCCGAGAGGAGCTGGCCTCGCCCGAATACGCGCACGCGAAGCCGGGCGAGATCGTCGGCCAGAGCGGCGTCGAGCGCACCTATGACCGCCTCCTGAACGCGGGGCTCAGCCGCGCGCGCGTGCGCGTCGACTCCCTCGGGCGCATCGCGGGCCCGCTCGAGATCCCACGGCGCAAGCAGCCCCCGACGCTCCAGCTCACGATCGACGCGCGCCTGCAGAGCGCGGCCGAGCGGGCGGTCCGGGACGGGATGGCGTTCGCGCGCGCCGCCGGCCGCCGCCCGACCGGCGGTTCGGCCGTCGTCATGGACCCCTACACCGGCGCGATCCTCGCGCTCGCGAGCGAGCCGAGCTTCAACCAGGCGCGGGCGGCGCAGGACCCCGCCTACCTCCAACGGCTCTACCACGATCCGCACGCGCCGACCCTCGACCGGGCGATCGCGGGCGTCTACCCGACCGGGTCGACGTTCAAGCCGATCGTCGCCGAGGCGGCGCTCGCCGCGGGCATCATCACCCCGTCGACGCCGCTCCTCTGCAGCGGCTCGTTCGACCTCGGCGGCTTCGTCTTCCACAACGTCGAGGCGGGCGTCTACTCCTCGATGTCGCTCCGAACCGCGCTCGCCCAGTCGTGCGACACGTGGTTCTACCGCCTCGGCGACCGGATCTGGCAGAGCAACCCGGCGAAGAAGGGGACGCTGATCCAGCAGTGGGCGCGCAAGCTCGGCCTGGGCGCCCCGACCGGGATCGACCTGACCGGCGAGGCGGGCGGCACGGTGCCGACGCCAGCGTGGTTCCAGAAACAGTTCGGCTACCCGTGGACGGAGGGGCAGACGATCAACCTCTCGATCGGCCAAGGCGCCTTGCAGGCGAGCCCGCTCCAGATGGCGGTCGCCTACTCGGCCCTCGTGAACGGAGGCACCGTCGTGCGGCCACACGTGGCCAGCGCGATCATCCGCGGCGCCTCGGTGCGGAAGCTCCGCTTCGAGCCGGTGCGGAAGGTGCGGCTCGTCGCCGCCGACGCGATCCGCGAAGGCCTCTACATGGCGGCGCACGACCCGGGCGGGACGTCGGCGTCGATCTTCGGCAACTTCCCCATCCCCGTGGCCGGAAAGACCGGCACCGCCGAGACCTGCCAGGGCTGCGACGACCACTCCTGGTACGCGTCGTTCGCCCCGTACCGCCATCCGAAGGTGGTGGTGGTGGTGATGATCGAGCACGGCGGCTTCGGCGCCGAGGCCGCGGCTCCCGCCGCCAAGGAGATCTACGAGGCGTTCTTCCGCGTGAAGAACGCGGCCGCGACCCCGGGCAGGTAGCTCGCACGCTCGCGCCGGTCAGGAGGGACGCCGCGCGGCGGTCCCGCGCTGCGCCAGCGCGGCGATCTCCGCGTCGCGCGCGGCCG
>JADGHP010000027.1 GCA_019683855.1 Thermoleophilia bacterium | reverse complement strand
GAGGCCCGGCCCGAGCGCCCGGAGAGCGACGCCGCCGAGCCCGCGGCCGACGAGGCCGAGCCCGAGCCGTCCGCGCCGCCCGCCGAGGCCGAGCCGGCGCGGGAGCGGGAGCCCGAAGCCGTCCCGGCCGCGGTCGCGGCGCGCGAGGCGGACGCGCCGGCGGAGCCCGCGGCCGAGGCCGAGCCCCCGGCGGACGTCGTGGCGCTCGAGGTGGCGCCGGCGCCGCGCCGCTGGAACGTCTGGGATCTCGAGCGGCTCGCGCGCGAGCGCTCCGGCGTCGACCCGGCGCGCGACGAGGAGCGGACGTTCCTGCTCCTCTACCTGCGCGAGTTCGCGGACGCGAGCGGGCTGCTGCCGGTCGACTTCGACGGGCTCGTCCGCGAGAGCTTCGGCGACCTCGTCGGCGCCGTGTGACGCGGTCGCGCGGCTCGGACGCCGTCTGGGCCGTCCTCGCCCTGCTCGTCGGCGCCGCGGGCGTCGCCGTCGCGCTCGCCTGGCCTGTGCGGAGCGGCGGCGAGGCCCTGCCGGAGCCCGCCGGCGCGTGGCGGACGGCGGTCGCGGCGGTCGTCCGCGGGCCGGGGAGCGCGGGCGCCTGCGGCGTCTCGACGGGAGGGCGGACGGCGGGCGTGCGACACCCCGCGCTCCCCTGCGGCGTCGGGCTCTACCTCCGCCTCGGCGAGAGGACGGTGCTCACCGAGGTCGTCGACCGCGGGCCGACGGGCAGCGCCGACCTCGAGGTGACGCCGGCGCTCGCGCGCCTGCTCGGCCTGCGCGGGCGCGCCCAGATCCACTGGCGGTTCACGCGGTAGCCGCTACGTTGCCCGACTCGACCCTGTGCGTCGGCTCGCGCGGGCGCGGGTTTCGTCTACCGTGGCCGCATGATCGAGGCGTTCGGAGACGCGACGCGCGGGGGCGAGTGGGCGTCGGTGCGGCTGCTCGTCGACGGGGAGCGGATCGTCGAGGCGGACGCGCCGGGGCTCGAGCGACCGCTGGCCGGGCTGACGCTGCTCGAGGCGGCCGCGGTGGGCGGGGAGACGCTGGCCGTGGACGCGCTCGCGAACGCGCTCGGCCCGATCTTCCGCGCCGCTCCGCAGCCGGGGCGGGTCGCCGTGGCGATGAGCGGCGGCGTCGACAGCGCGGTCGCGCTGCTGCGCGCGGCGCCGAACGCCGTCGGCGTGACGCTGCGGCTCTGGCTCGACCCGTACGGCCCCGATGCGGCGCGCGCCTGCTGCTCGCCCGAGAGCGTCCTCGCCGCCCGCGAGACCTGCCACCGGCTCGGGCTGCCCCACGTGACGCTCGACCTGCGGGAGGAGTTCCGGCGGGCGGTCGTGTCCCCGTTCGTGCGCGGGTACGCGCGCGGCGAGACCCCGAACCCGTGCATCCGCTGCAACGGCGGCTTCCGCTTCGGGGCGCTCTTCTCGTTCATGCGCCGCGCCGGGTGCGAGCGTCTCGCCACCGGCCACTACGCGCGGGTCGTGAGCTACAAGGGGCGTCTCCTCCTCGGCCGCGCCGCCTCGGAGAAAGACCAGTCGTACATGCTCGCCGCGCTCGACCCGCGGCGCCTGGAGCGGCTCTGGTTCCCGCTCGGCGAGCAGGACAAGGCCGCCACCCGCGCCGAGGCGGAGCGGGCCGGGCTCGCCGCCGCGCGACGCCCCGAGAGCCAGGAGGCGTGCTTCCTCGCGGGCGACGACTACCGCGCGTTCCTCGCGCGGCGGGGCCTCGAGGCGCGCTCCGGGCCGATCGTCGACGAGCGCGGTCGAGAGCTCGGCCGCCACGACGGCTACTGGCGCTTCACGCCGGGACAGCGCCGCGGGCTCGGCGTCGCGGCCTCCGAGCCGCTCTACGTGCTCGAGACGAGCGCGCGCGCGAACGCGGTCGTCGTCGGCTCCCGCAGGGCGCTCGCCCGCCGCCGCGTCACCGCGCGCGGCCGGCTCTACGCCGACGTCGAGCGGGCAGAGGCGAAGCTGCGCTACCGCTCCCCCGCGGTGTCCGCCACGGTGAGCCCGACCCCGCGCGGCTTCGAGCTCCGGCTGGACGAGCCGGCGTACGGCGTCGCGCGCGGCCAGGCGGCGGTTCTCTACGACGGCGACGCGGTTGTCGGGTGCGGGGTCGTCTCGTCCGCGGGAGACGACTAAGATCGAAGCCGCGATGCTCGTCGCCGCATTCACCTGGGGGGACCTCTGGCGGCTCGCGCTCGCAGTCTTCCTCCTCGCCACCGGGCTCGCCTCGGCGTACGCGCTCGTGCGCCTGGGCGGAACCGTCGGGCGGCTCTCGGCGTTGATCAAGGGGACGGAGGAGGCGCTCCTTCCCGTGATCACCAAGGTCGGAGGCAGCGTGGATCGAGTCAACGGGCAGCTCGACAAGGTCGATCGCATCACCGACAGCGCGGTCGACGCCGCGGACGGCGTGGACACGGCCGTCCGGGCTGTCAGCATGGCCGTGACGCGACCGGTGCAGAAGGTCTCCGGCTTCGCGGCCGGGATCAGCTACGGCGCCGCCGACTTCAAGGCGCGCCGCGACTGGCGCCACGCGGTGCAGGCGGGGAAGGAAGCGGCGGCTCGCCGGGAGCAGGAGCTCCTGGAGGAGCTGCGCGACGCGGGCAGCCGCGGATGAGGGACGAGGTCCAGCTCGTCATACCCGCCGAGGAGGACTTCCGGCCGGTCGCGCATCTCATCGCCGGCGGCCTCGCGCTCCGCCTCGACCTCACCTACGACGACCTCGACGACCTGCAGGTCGCGATCGGCGCGCTGCTCGCGCTGCGCGACGACCACGACGAGGTGGTGGTGGCGCTCGGCGCCGAGACGGGCGCCCTGCGCGCGTCTTTGGGACCGCTGCCGGACTCGGCGCTGCGCGAGCTCGAGGAGGACGCGGAGGAGCTGGGCTTGCGGCGCGTGCTCGAGACCGTCTGCGACGGCTTCGCGGTGGAGGAGCGAGACGGCGGCGTCTGGGTCGAGCTGACGAAGCGCATGCCGACGGCGAGAGAGGCGGCCGGTTGATGCCGAGGCTCGACGACAAGATCCTCCTCCGCCGCTACCACGAGGACGGCGACCTCCAGGCGCGAGAGCAGCTCATCGAGCAGTACATGTCGCTCGTGCGCTCGCTCGCGCGGCGCTACTCGTACCGCGGCGAGCAGCTCGAAGACCTCGTCCAGATCGGCGCGATCGGGCTGATCAAGGCGATCGACCGCTTCGACATCGAGCGCGGCGTGGAGCTGACCACGTACGCGACGCCGAACATCATCGGCGAGATCAAGCGCCACTTCCGCGACAAGGGCTGGTCGGTGCGGGTGCCGCGCGGCCTCCAGGAGCTGAACGTGCAGCTCTCGCGCCTGATGGAGCAGCTGACCGTCCAGCTCGCGCGCTCGCCGACGATCCCCGAGCTGGCCAAGGCGGCCGGCGTCGAGGAGGAGGAGGTGCTCGAGGCGCTCGAGTCGGGGCGCGCCTACTCGTCGCTCTCGCTCTCCACCGGCGGCGGAGGGGGCGAGGACGAGCTCGACCCGCTCGAGTCGATCGGCACCGAGGAGCACCAGTACGAGGTGTCGGAGGATCGCGCCGTGCTCGCGCCCGGGTTCAAGGCGCTCGACGAGCGGGAGCGGAGGATCCTCCAGCTCCGCTTCTTCGAGGGTCTCACGCAGTCGCAGATCGCGCAGCAGGTCGGGATCTCGCAGATGCACGTCTCCCGTCTCATCCGCCGCTCGCTCGAGAAGATCCGCGAGACGATCGACGTCGACGCGGAGACGTTCGACCGGACGCGCTAGCGGGATCAGGTCGCTGGTGCGAACGCCGCGATCCGCTCGTCGAGGATGCGGCGCGCGGCCTCGATCCCGTCCAGGCGCGGCATCTTCACGTCGAGCACGGCGATGTCGGGCTGGAGCGTGCGCGCGAGCGTCACGGCCTCGGCGCCGTCCTTCGCCTGCGCGCAGACCTCGTGGCCCGCCCTCTCGAGCAGCTCGCAGAGGTCGAGCTGGATCAGCGTCTCGTCCTCCGCTACCAGGATGCGCATCAGTCGTCCTCCTCCACCTGGACGCGGCCGTCGCTTCCGATCCGCAGCGCCGGCCAGCGACCGCCGCTCGAGGAGCGGAGCCCGATCACGACGGGCCGCAGCGGCTGCTCCCCGACCTGGCGGCGGGCGGCCAGCAGCTCCTCGTGGCGCAGGAAGGCAGCCCGCACCGCCGGCACGACGTCCGTCTCCCGGAACGGCTTGACGAGGTACGTGAACACGCCCGCCTCGAGCGCGCGGTCGATCGAGTGCCGGTCGGCGTACGCGGTCAGCATCACGATCGGCAGCGGCCGCTCGCCGTAGATCCGGCGCGCGGCCTCGATCCCGTCCAGCTCGGGCATGCGCAGGTCGAGGATCGCCACGTCCGGCGTCAGCTCTCGCGCCAGCCGCACCGCCTCCTCGCCGGTCCGCGCCTCGCCGCAGACGCGGAGGCCGTGCCGCTCGAGCAGCCCGCGCAGGTCGAGGCGGATGATCGTCTCGTCCTCCGCGATCAGGACTCGGAGCGGCTCGGTTCTCGTCACCTCTCGCAGCGGCATCGCCCTCCTCCGTCGGTCCACGAAAAAAGCCCCCGCGACGTGGTCGCAGAGGCTTCCTCGCCTTGCCCGCGCGCATCGCAGCGCGCGCTGCCGACACCGTAGCCGCTGCGTCGGCCGGCGGCAATTGCGTGGCGATGCGCACGATGTTGAACGCGGGACGCCGCAGCCGCTACGGTCGATGGGTCCGGCGAGGAGGCCGCAGACGACTGCCGCATGGCGCGCTGCACCTCGACCCAAGGGGCCGCCGAGGCCGGGCTGAACGCGACGAGCGCGATGGTCTACGTCTCCCGCTCCCCGCTCTTCCGCACCGTCGCGCGCGGACGCTACGCGCTCCGCGGCGCCGGCGCCGCGCTGGCCGAGGCGGCGTAGCTACGACAGGGAGAGGGAGCGGAAGCCGAGGTCGAGCAGCTTCCGCGCGTCGTTGTACATGTCGCCCGAGTCGAGGACGACCGCGATCAGCGTGCGGCCGCGGCGCGTCGCCGAGGAGACGAGGCACCAGCCCGCCTTGTGCGTGTACCCGGTCTTGACGCCGTTCGCGCCCGGGTACATGCGCAAGAGCGCGTTGTTGTTGACGTAGATCTTGGAGGAGATCGGCGCCGCCCACGGCACGCGGATCCGCTTCGTCCGCACGATCGTGCGGAAGGTCGGGTTCCGCAGCGCGTAGCGGGTCAGCGCGGCGAGATCCCACGCGGTCGAGTAGTTGCCCTCGTCGACGACGCCGCTCGGGGTCGTGTAGTGCGTGTCGCGCATCCCGAGCCGCCGCGCCTCCTCGTTCATCCGCGCGAGGAACGCCTGCTTGCTGCCGGCCGAGGCGATCGCGAGCTGCAGCGCGTCGTCGTTGCCCGAGTAGAGGAGCATCGCGTAGAAGAGCTTCCACGCCGGCACCCGCTCGCCGGCGTGCAGGCCCTCCCGGACGAGCGGCACGCGCGTCACCGCTCGGTCGACGGTGATCACCTGGCGCCAGCCGAGGGACCGGAGCGCGAGCAGCGCGGTCATGATCTTCGTCGTCGAGGCGATCGGCCTCCGCTGGTGCGGATGGAGCGCGAAGAGCACGCGACCGCTGTCCGCGTCGACGAGGATCGCGGCCTTCGCGGCGAGGCGCGCATGCAGCCGGTGCGCGAGCAGCGGCGGCCCCTGGAGGAGCCGCAGGGGAGGAGCCGGGCGCGCCGCGCGCCTCGGCGCGGCGTTCCGCACGGGCCCCGGCGAGGACGCCGGCGCCGACAGCTCGCCCGCGGCCGCCGTGCGCGCGGAGCGGGGAGACCGGTGCGCTCCCGCCCACGCGCCGGCGAGGAACGCGACGAGGACCGCGGCCCAGAGCGGGGCGAGCCGTCGCAGCCGGTAGCGGTACCGCTTCCGGCGCCGCCGCGGCTCGACGGGCGCAAGCACGTCGAGGGACACGGCGCGAGGATACGCGCCGCGCCAGTCGGCCCTCGAGGCGAGGAAGCGAAGGCGCATCCCTACAATGCGCGCCGTGCGCACCACGGCCGAGATCCGGGAGGGCTTCCTCTCCTTCTTCGAGGAGAAAGGGCACCTGCGGTGCCCCTCGGCGTCGCTCGTCCCGCGGGCGGACGACCGCTCGACGCTCCTTACCACCGCCGGCATGCAGCCGCAGATGCCGTTCTTCCTCGGTCGCGAGGCGCCGCCGGCGCCGCTGACGACGAGCGCGCAGAAGTGCTTCCGCACGCCGGACATCGACGAGGTCGGTCTCGACACCTACCACCTCACCTTCTTCGAGATGCTCGGCAACTTCTCGTTCGGGCAGTACTTCAAGGAGGGCGCGATCGCGTACGCGACCGAGTTCATCCGCGAGCGGCTCCGCCTCGACTGGGACCGGATCTGGGTCAGCGTCCACGCCGGCGACCCCGAGCTCGAGCTCGGCCCGGACGAGGCCGCGATCGAGCTCTGGGAGCGGATCGGGATGCCGCCCGAGCGGATCGTGCCGCTCCCGTCCTCGGAGAACTTCTGGTCGGTGGGCGGCCCCGGGCCCTGCGGCCCCGACTCGGAGATCTACTACGACTGGGGCGAGGAGGTCGGCTGCGGCACTCCCGACTGCAAGCCCGGCTGCTCGCGCTGCGAGCGCTTCCTCGAGTTCTGGAACCTCGTCTTCATGGAGTACGAGCTCCACCCGGACGGGACGCTGACGCCGCTGCCGAAGCAGAACATCGACACCGGCCTGGGGCTCGAGCGGACGGCTCGCATCGTCCAGCAGGTGCCCTCCGTCTACGACACCGACGGCTACCAGACGATCATGCGCTGGATCGCCGAGCAGTCCGGCGTCGCCTACGGCGACTCCCCGGACGCGACGAAGGCGCACCGGGTGCTCGCCGACCACGGCCGCGGCATGACCTTCCTCGTCGGCGACGGCGTGACCCCGTCGAACGAGGGTCGCGGCTACGTGCTGCGGCGCATCATCCGCCGGGCCGTCCAGCACGGGTTGCGCATCGGCATGCAGGGGCCGTTCCTCGCCGGCCTCGCGGACGCGGTGATCGAGCAGATGGGGGAGGCCTACCCGGAGCTCGTCGAGCATCGGCGCGAGATCCACCGCGTGCTGACCGCCGAGGAGGAGCGGTTCGGCGAGACGCTCGAGCGCGGCATGAGGCTCTTCGAGGAGGCGGCCGAGCGCGCGCGGGGCGGGAACCTGAGCGGCGAGGACGCGTTCACGCTCCAGGCGACCTACGGCTTCCCGATCGAGCTGACGCAGGAGCTCGCGCGCGAGCGCGGCCTCGGCGTCGACGACGACGAGTACCGGCGCTTGATGGCCGAGCACCGCGAGATCTCGCGCGCCGGCGTCGCCGGCGGGAACGCGCAGCGCGCCGCCGAGTTCGCGACCGCCGCCGGCTTCCGCACCGAGTTCGTCGGCTACGAGAAGACCGACGTGCGCACCCAGCTCGGCGCGGTCGAGGAGCTCGGCGACGGGCTCTTCCTCGCCAAGCTGCGCGAGTCGCCGTTCTACCCCGCCGGCGGCGGCCAGGTCACGGACGCGGGCTGGATCGAGCGCGAGGACGGGACGCGCGCGGAGCTGCGCGAGGCGTACCGCTTCGACGGCGACCAGGCGCTCCTCTTCGAGGGGTCCGGCTTTTCCGCCGGCGACCGCGTGCGCGCCGTCGTGCCCTGGTCGGTGCGCTACCCGACGATGGCCAACCACACGGCGACCCACCTCCTGCACAAGGCGCTGCAGGAGGTGCTCGGCGACCACGTCCGCCAGGCGGGCTCGGCCGTCCGCCCGGACAAGCTCCGCTTCGACTTCACGCACCCGCAGGCGTTGACGCCGGAGGAGCGGGCGGAGGTCGAGCGGCGCGTGAACGAGCGCGTGTTCGCCAACCTGCCGGTGCGGATCTTCGAGACGCCGCTCGAGGAGGCCCGAAAGCTCGGCGCGATGATGCTCTTCGGCGAGCGCTACGGGGACGTCGTCCGCGTCGTCGACGTCGACGGCTGGTCGATCGAGCTGTGCGGCGGCACGCACGTACGCTCCACGGCGGAGATCGGGCCGTTCGCGATCCTCTCCGAGAGCTCCGTCGGCGCCGGCGTGCGCCGGATCGAGGCGGTGACCGCCGGCGAGGCGTTCGCCTACCTGCGCGAGCGGGCGCGCGAGGCGGACGTCCTCCGGGACGAGCTCGAGCGGGTGCGCCGCGAGGCGAAGCGGCCCCGCGCCGAGGCGGCGGTCGAGTTCGAGGTGGTGGATCGCGTCGACGGCGTCGTGCTCGTCTCGGCGAGCGGGCTCCGGGGCGGGCCGCTGCGCGACCTCTCCGACCGCGTCCGGCAGCAGGAGGGCGCGGAGGGAGCGATCGTCGCGTCCGTCGACGACGGCCGCGCCTACCTCGTCGTCAACTTCGCCGAGTCGCTCGTCGGTCGCGGCCTCGACGCCTCCAAGCTCGTGCGCGAGCTGGGCCGCCACATCGGCGGCGGCGGGGGCGGGCGGCCGACGCTCGCCGAGGCGGGCGGCAAGAACGCCGAGGGGGTTCGCGACGCGCTCGCGGCGGGCAAGCAGGCGGTCGAGGCGACGCTGCGATGACCAGCCCGCAGAATGCTCCGCACTCCGCGGGGGCCCCGCGATGAAGGTGATGGCGCTCGACTTCGGCTCCGCGCGGACCGGGGTCGCGGTCTCCGACCCGACCGGCACGCTCGCGCGGCCGCTCTGCGTCGTCGAGCGCGCCGCCAGCGAGGCCGGTCTCGCCGAGCTCGCGCGGCTCGTGCGCGAAGAGGAGGCCGAGCGCGTCGTCGTCGGCCTGCCGCTGACGATGCGGGGCGCGCGCGGCGAGCAGGCGGAGGCGACGGAGCGGTTCGTCGAGGCGCTGCGCGGCGTCGTCGCGGTGCCGGTGGTGCTCTACGACGAGCGCTTCACCACCGACCTCGCCCGGCGGACGCCGTCGGCGACGCCGGAGGACGCGCGCGCGGCGGCGCACCTCCTCACGAGCTACCTCACGTGGGCGAGCCCGGCGACGGCCTGACCCCGAGGCCGCCGCGCGCCTCGCGGAGGCGGATCGCCCTGCGGCGAATCGTCGCGCTCGCGGCCGCGCTGGCGCTCGTCGCCGCCGGCGTCTACCTCGTCGTCTCGCTCGGCTTCTCGCCGCGCCACGTGGCCGCCACGGCGCCGGCCGCGACCCCGCCGCCGAAACCCTTCCGCGTCGTCTTCCCGGAGGGGTTCACGCGCGCCCAGATGGCGGAGCGCGTCCAGGCGGTGGCGCGGATCGCGCACCGGGAGCGCGGCGTGCACCCGCGCCTGTCGGCGAAGACGTACCTCGCCGCGAGCGGCCCGCGCCGCATCCCCGGCTTCGGGCCGCAGAAGCGGCCGCTCGAGGGGTTTCTCTTCCCGGCCACGTACGAGTTCCTGGCGCGGACGACCTCGCGCGAGCTCGTCGCCGCCCAGCTCGCCGCCTTCCGGCGCATCTGGAGCACGGTCGACCTCTCGTACGCGCGCTCGAGGAACCTGACGCCGTACGACGTGCTCATCATCGCCTCGATGGTGGAGAAGGAGGCGCAGGTGCCGAGCGAGCGGCCGAAGATCGCGGCGGTGATCTACAACCGCCTGCGCGCCCACATGCCGCTCGGGATCGATGCGACCATCCGCTACGGGCTGCACGTGCCGCCGACGAGGTCCCTGACCACGTCGGATCTCGCGAGCGACAACCCGTACAACACGCGCAAGCTGCTCGGGCTGCCGCCGACGCCGATCGCGAACCCTGGGCTCGCCGCGATCCAGGCGGCGGCGCACCCGGCGCGCGTCGACTACCTCTACTTCCTGCGCAAGCCGGATCGCCGCCACCACTACTTCACGAGGAGCTTCGACGACTTCATCGCCCACGAGAAGGCCTACGGGTACTGATGCTCGGCGCCCGGACCCGGCTCGTCGCCCTGCTCGGGCATCCCGTCTCGCACTCGCTCTCGCCGCGGATGCAGAACGCCGCCTTCCAGGCGGCCGGGCTCGACTGGGCCTACGTCGCGCTCGACGTGCCGCCGGAGCGGTTCGAGCTCGCCGTGCGCGGCCTCGCCGCCGCCGGGTTCGCCGGCGCCAACGTGACGATCCCGCACAAGCGGGCTGCGGCGGCGCTGTGCGACGAGGCGGAGGGCGAGGCGGTGAACACGCTCCTCTTCGAGGGCGGGCGCATCCGCGGCTTCAACACCGACAAGGAGATCGTCGCCGGGATCGAGTCGCGCCGCGTCTGCCTGATCGGCGCGGGCGGGGCGGCGACCGCGCTCCTTCCCGGGCTGCGCGGGGAGGTGCGCCAGTTCTCGCGGCGGGGCGCCTGGCCGCCCGACGCCGACGGGTGCGACCTGATCGTGAACGCGACGCCGGTGCGGGACGAGCTGCTCGTCGCGCCGCGGCCGGGGCAGACCGTGGTCGATCTCGCCTACTCGGGCGCCGACGGCGACACGGCGCTCGTGCGCGCGGCGCGGGAGGCGGGCTGCTCGGTGGTGGACGGGCTCGAGGCGCTCGTCCGCCAGGGGGCGGCGAGCTTCGAGCTCTGGACGGGCCTGCCCGCGCCGGTGGAGGTGATGCGGCGCGCCGTGCGCGCCTGAGCCGCTCTCCGGCCGTTCTCCGGCGAATGCCGTTTCCGGTGCAACGCTACGGGAGGCCGCACTAGGCTGTCCCGCAATGAGTCTCGAGCTGGCAACGGCGGGCGAGTCGCACGGGCCCGCTCTCGTCGCGATCGTCTCCGGCCTGCCCGCGGGCCTCGTCCTCGACCGGGCGGCGATCGACGAGGACCTGCGCCGGCGCCAGCAGGGCTACGGGCGCTCGCCGCGCCAGCGGATCGAGCGGGACGAGGTCGAGGTGCTCGCCGGCCTACGGCACGGGCGGACGCTGGGTACGCCGCTCGCTCTCGTCGTCTGGAACCGCGACCACCGCAACTGGACGTGGGGGATGAGCCCGTGGCCGCCGGAGGGCGAGCCGCAGGGCAAGGGCGCCAAGCCGGTGACGCTGCCGCGGCCCGGGCACGCCGATCTGGCGGGCGTCCAGAAGTACGGGCTCGCCGACGTGCGCGACGTGCTCGAGCGGGCCTCCGCGCGGCACACGGCCGTGCTCGTGGCCGCGGGTGCGGTGGCGAAGGCGCTCCTCGCGCAGATCGGCGTCGCGGTGAGCGGCGCGGCGCTCCCGGAGGCGGGCGCCGACCCGGCGGCGGTGGACGCGGCGCGCGCCGACCGCGACACGCTCGGCGGGGTGGTCGAGGTGCGGGCGACCGGGGCTCCTCCCGGTCTCGGGTCGTACGCGCGGAAGGAGGACCGGCTCGACGCGCGGCTCGCGGCGGCGCTGATGGGCATCCAGGCGGTGAAGGGGGTCGAGATCGGGGACGGGTTCGCGCTGGCGCGCGTGCGCGGCTCCGAGGCGCACGACGAGATCGTTCGCGACGAGCGGGGGCTGCGCCGCACGACCAACCGCGCCGGCGGCATCGAGGGCGGCGTCTCGAACGGCGAGGAGATCGTCGTGCGGGCGGCGATGAAGCCGCTGCCGACGCTGATGCGGCCGCTCGCCTCGGTCGACCTCGCGACGGGGGAGCCGGCGAGCGCGCTCGTGGAGCGGAGCGACGTCTCCGCGGTGGAGGCGCTCGCCGTCGTGGCGGAGGCGGCGGTGGCATGGGAGCTCGCCCGCGCCGCGCGCGAGAAGTTCGGCGGGGACGCGCTCGAGGACTTCGTCGCCGCCTGGCGCGCCTACGTGGAGCGCATCGACTGGGCGCCGCGCGGGGCGTGACACGCTCGCGCGCGGGGCGTCACACTCTCGTGCCGGTGTCTGACACCAGGACAGGTCCCGAGCGGGCGTGAGCGTCCCGACGAGGCACGTCGCGCTCGTCGGGTTCATGGGCGCGGGGAAGACGACGCTCGGCGAGGAGGTCGCCCGCCGCATCGGGCTGCCGTTCCGCGACCTCGACCGCGAGGTCGAGGTCGCGCTCGGGACGTCGATCGGGGAGTTCTTCGCCGCCGAGGGCGAGGAGGCGTTCCGCGCCCGCGAAGCCGACGCCACCGTCGCCGCGCTGCGCGACCCGCGCCCTGCTGTGCTCGCCCTCGGCGGCGGCGCGATCACGCTCGAGCCGGTGCGGGACGCCCTCCGGGAGCGCGCGCTCACCGTTCTCGTGGACGTCGATCCGGAGACCGCCTGGCAGCGCGTCGAGGGCTCCGGCCGGCCGCTCGCCCGGGAACGCACGGCCTTCCTCGCCCTCTACGAGCAGCGCGCGCCCCTCTACCGCGAGGTCGCCGACGCGGTCGCCCGCGACGCCGACGACGTCGTGCTCGCTGCCGCCGCCGTCCACGTCGAGCGCGGCGCCCTCCGGCGCCTCGGCTCGCTCGTCCCCGGCGACGGCCCGGTCGCGCTCGTCTCCGACGCGCACGTCGCCGGCATCCACGGCATGGACGCGCAGCTCGCGCTCGCCCCGCGGCTCGCCGAGACGCACGAGCTGCCCTCCGGCGAGGAGGCGAAGACGCTCGCGGCGCTCGACCGGCTCTGGCAGGCGCTGCGCCTCGACCGGCGCGGCACGATCGTCGCCCTCGGCGGCGGCTGCACCACCGACGCGGCCGGCTTCGCCGCCGCCACCTACCTGCGCGGCGTCGCGTGGGTGCCCGTCCCGACGAGCCTCGTCGCCCAGGTGGACGCCGCGATCGGCGGCAAGACCGCGGTCGACCTGCCGCAGGGCAAGAACCTCGTCGGCGCCTTCCACTGGCCGGCCCGGACGGTGATCGACCCGGCGCTGCTCGAGACGCTCCCGGAGGCGCAGCGGCGCGAGGGGCTGGCGGAGGTCGTGAAGACGGGCCTGCTGGCCGGCGAGCCGCTCTGGGAGCTTCCCGACGACGAGCTCGTCCGCCGCTGCGCCGCGTTCAAGGCCGCCGTCTGCCTGCGCGACCCCCGCGACGAGGGCGAGCGGAAGATCCTCAACCTCGGGCACACCTTCGCGCACGCGCTCGAGGCGGCCGCGGGCTACGAGGGCGTCACGCACGGGCAGGCGGTCGCGCTCGGCCTGCTCGCCGCGCTCCGTCTCTCCGGTCGCGACACCGGCCCGGTGGAGGAGATCCTCCGCCCGAAGCCGGTGCGGGTCGACCGCGAGCGGGCGTGGCGGGCGATGCACCGCGACAAGAAGGCGGTCGGCGGCGAGCTGCGGCTTGTTCTCCTCGACGACGACGGGCCCCGCTGGGACGTTCCCGTGGCGCCCGCCGACGCGCGCCGCGCCCTCGACGCGCTCATCGCACGCTAGAGCCGGATAGAGTCGCGGCCGTGCGCATCCTCGTCCTGAACGGCGTCAACCTGAACGTGCTCGGCAGCCGCGACCCCGCCCAGTACGGCGGCATCTCGCTCGCCGAGCTCGAAAGCCGCATCTACGACTGGGCGCGGCAGCTCGAGCTGACCGTCCACTGCCGCCAGACGAACAGCGAGGCGGAGTTCATCCACTGGTGCCACGACGCGTACGACGCCGTCGACGGCATGGTCGTCAACCCCGGCGCCTGGACGCACTACGCCTGGTCGATCCGCGACGCGCTCGAGCCGCTGCGCGCCCCGATCGTCGAGGTGCACCTCTCGAACGTCGACGCGCGCGAGGAGTGGCGGCGGCTCTCGGTGCTCGCCGACATCGTCGCCGCGCGCTTCGTCGGGCACGGACCCGACGGCTACCGGATGGCCCTCGAGTACCTGAAGGAGCACCGCTGACCGACCGCGTCGCGCGCCTGCGCAAGGAACCGATCGTCGTCTCGTGACGCCCAGCTAGACTCGTGCGCCGGTATGGCCGAGACGGTCGACACGAACAGCTTCAAGAACGGGATGCACATCGAGCTCGACGGCAAGGTGTGGCGGATCGTCGAGTTCCAGCACGTGAAGCCGGGCAAGGGCGGCGCGTTCGTGCGCACGAAGCTGAAGGCGCTCGACTCGGGCGCCGTCGTCGACCGCACCTTCCGGGCCGGCGAGAAGTTCCCGCGCGTGCACACGGAGACGAAGAACGTCCAGTACCTCTACGACGACGGCTCCGAGGTGCACTTCATGGACGAGGAGACCTTCGAGCAGTTCTCGCTCTCGCATGCCGCTCTCGAGGACGAGCTGCCGTTCATGCAGCCGAACGCCTCCGTGCAGGTTCTGACCGTGAACGGGGTGCCGTCGAGCGTCCAGCTCCCAGCCTCGGTGGAGCTGACCGTCGTCGACACGGAGCCGGGCGTGAAGGGCGACACCGTCTCCAACGTGACGAAGCCGGCGACGCTCGAGACGGGCGCCGTCGTCCAGGTGCCGCTGTTCGTCAACGTCGGCGACCGCCTCAAGATCGACCCCCGCGAGAAGCGGTACATCTCGCGCGCGTAGCGCGCGCCGCGCGGGAGGGAGGAGCGCCGCGCGGCGGGGGCGCGGCCGTGTCCGGAAACGCCATCTCTCATGCGGACGCGGCGAACGGTTCGCCGCCGCGGAGGCGTGCAGCGCTTCCGCGATAGGCTGCCGCCGTGCCGTCGCTTGCCGACACGACGCTTCGCCTGCTCGGGCAGGAGCCGCTCGCGGGGCGGGTGCCGACCGCGGAGCAGCTCCGGCTCGCCGAGATCCTCGACCGGGCCGGCTTCGCGTACCTCGAGGTCTCGGGCGGCGGCTGCTTCGAGGCTGCGGTCCGGCGCGGGGTCGAGAGCCCGTGGGAGCGGATCCGAGCGCTCAAGACGCGCGTCGGGACGCCGCTCGGGCTCGCGTTGCGCGGCCGTTTCCTCGTCGGCTCGCGCCCGGTCGACGCGGACTTCGCGCGCCGGTTCGTCGCCTCCGCCGCCGCCAACGGGATCGACGTCTTCCGGCTTCACGACCCGCTCAACGACGTGTCGAACCTGCGCGAGGCCGCCGAGGCGATCGCCGCCGCCGAGCGGGACTTCGAGGCGGGGCTCGTCTACAGCCCCGGC
>JADGHP010000256.1 GCA_019683855.1 Thermoleophilia bacterium | reverse complement strand
CTCCGCCACGACGTCGACATGTCGCTCGACGCGGCCCTGGCGATGGCGGAGCTCGAGGCGGAGCGCGGCGTCGCCGCCACGTACTTCCTCATGACGCGCGGCGACTTCTACAACCTCGACGGCCGCGCCGGCGCGCGGGCGCTCGCTCGTCTCCGCGAGCTCGGCCACCGCGTCGGCCTGCACGCCGTGCACCCTCACGCCGCCTTCGACGAGCGCTTCGATCCCGTGCTGGCCTGGCACACGCCGGACCCGGAGTACATGAGCGAGCCGGTCGACGGCGCCGTCAACGTCATGCAGCCTCCGTGGTTCCATCCCGACCGCTACCGCTCCGACTCGAACCAGCGCTGGCGTCACGGCTGCCCGCACGGAGAGCTCGCGGCCGGCGCGTTCGAGTGGCTGCAGCTGCTCGTCCATCCCGAGATCTGGGTGTACGAGGGCGGGACGATGCGCGAGACGATGCTCGCGTACCTCGACGCCGACCGAGACGCGAAGCTGCGGCTCATGCGCGAGAACCGGATCGACCTCTCGTGAGCGGCGAGAAGAGGGGCGGCGAAGGGGGTGAGCGGCCGCTCCGGGTCCTGCACTGCCCCGTCAACACCGCGGGGATCCCGTGGGCGAACGTCCAGGCGCTCCGGCGGCGAGGCGTCCACGCCGAGCTCCTCGTCTTCAACCGCTACAAGCTCCACCCCGAGGCCGACCGCTCCCTCGACCGGCGCGGCGGGCTCGTGCGGCAGCAGCTCACCCAGTGGCGCGCGTTCCTCGAGGTGCTGCCCCGCTTCGACGTCTTCCACTTCTACTCGAGCGTCACGCTCGTGCCCGACTCCGTGCAGTTCCGGATCCTGCACGCTCTCGGGAAGCGCGGCATCTACCACTACCTCGGCTCCGACATCCGCGGCAAGACGCGCGAGCAGCTCGCCTACGGGCTGCGGGCCGACGCGGAGATCGTCGGCAGCTACGACGCGATCCGCTGGGTGCCGCACGCGGACGTCGTGCTGCCCGGGGTCGAGGTGTCGCGGATCGAGCCCGCGATCCCCGGCGACCGGAGGCGGCCGGTGATCCTGCACGCGCCCTCCTCGCGGCGGCGCAAGGGCACCGAGCACGTGATCGCCGCCTGCGAGGGGCTCGACGCCGACCTCGAGATCGTCGAAGGGCTGCCTCACGACGAGGCGTTCGAGCGCTACCGCGACGCCGACATCGTCGTCGACCAGCTCAACGCCGGCTGGTACGGCGTCTTCGCGATCGAGTGCCTCGCGCTCGGCAAGCCGGTGGTCACCTTCCTGCACGACGAGGCGGTGCGCCGGACGGAGGAGGCGTTCGGCGTCGAGGTGCCGATCCGCTCGGCCACCAAGGAGACGCTGCGCGAGGTGCTGCGGCCGCTCGTCGCCGACGCCGCGCTGCGCCGGCAGCTCGGCGCCGCCTCGCGGGCCTACGCCGAGAAGCTTCACGACGTCGACGCGATCGCGGGCCAGCTCGTCGAGATCTACGAGCGGGTGCGCGTGCAGCGGCGCCGCGACTTGACAAGCTTGTGAGTTGTCACTTACTATCGCGGCCATGACCCCTGCGACGGGCACTCGCCTCTCCGCCGCCGAGCGGCGCGACGACGTCCTCGACGCTGCGCTGCTCGAGTTCGCCGAGCGCGGCTACGAGGGCACGTCCACCGAGGACATCGCCCGCCGGGCGGGGATCTCGCAGCCCTACCTCTTCCGGCTCTTCGGCACGAAGAAGGAGCTGTTCAAGGCGTCGACCGCCCGCTGCCTGCGCGAGACGCTCGAGATGTTCCAGCGCGCGGCGGAGGGCAAGCGGGGCGAGGAGGCGCTGCGCGCGATAGGCGACGCGTACGTGGAGGAGATGCTGAGCGGCGATCGGGTGCGGCTGAAGGCGCAGATGCAGGCGTACGCGGCGTGCGACGACCCCGAGATCCGGGCGGTCGTGCGCAACGGCTACGGCGACCTCGTCGCCTACGTCCAGCGGGTCACGGCACTGCCGGCGGAGGAGATCGCCCGCTTCTTCGCCACGGGGATGCTGCTCAACGTCCTCGCGGCGATGGGCGTGCGCGAGGACCCCGAGCCCTGGGCGGAGCTCCTGCTCGAGGGGTGCCGGAAGGAGCGCGGCTGACCGTTCTCTCTTTTTCCACCTCTCTCTTTTTCCACCCGGAGGTAGTGATGGCTCACAAGCAAAGATGGCAGGTGATATGGACGCTCGCGATCACGTCGCTCGCGCTCTTCATGGTCAGCCTCGACAACCTCGTGGT
>JADGHP010000255.1 GCA_019683855.1 Thermoleophilia bacterium | reverse complement strand
CCCCCCCGCGCCCGGGGGGGCCCGGGCGCGGGGGGGGGGGGGGGGGCGCCGGGGGGGGGGGGGGGGGCCGCCCCCCCCCCCGCTTCCAGCCACCGTCCCGTCCGGGAGGCGGGCGAACCGGCGCGAGATCACCTCCGCCATCGCCGCGAAGTCGTCCATCCCCTCCTGGCCGTGGATCGCGAACTTCCGGTAGTGCGCCTTCTTCGGCAGGCCGTCCTGGAAGACGACCATCGAGCCGACGTTGTCCTGGCCCATCGCGGTGGAGATGTCGTAGCACTCGATCCGCAGCGGCAGCGCCTCCAGGTTCAACGCCTCGCGCAGCTCCTCGAGCGCCTCCACGCGGCGCAGCCGGCGCCGCTCGCCCTGGGCGAGGTCGGTGCGCAGCACGTGCAGCGCGTTCTCGTCCGCGAGCTGCTGGAGCCGCCGCTTCTCGCCGCGCTCCGCGGGTCGCACCTCCACGCGAGCGCCGCGCCGCTCCGAGAGCAGCGCCGCGAGCGCCGAGAGGTCGCCCGCGTCGCGCGGGACGATGATCTGCGGCGGCACGCTGGGCGCGTTGCCGTAGTACTCGAGCCCGAACGACTCGAGGATCGTCGTCACGTCCTGGCCGGCGACGTTCTCGAGGTGGAACGAGTGCCGGTCGACCATCTTGCCGCCGCGCAGCGGGAAGATCTGGACGACGGCGCGGTCGCCCTCCGCGGCGAAGCCGATCACGTCGACCGTCCCGACCGACCGGCGCTCGACCGCCTGCCGCTCGACGAGGTGCTGCACGGCGAACAGGCGGTTCCGGTAGCGGGCCGCGTCCTCGAAGCGCTCCTCGCGGGCCGCCTCCCGCATCCGCCGCTCCAGCTCGCGCTGGATCGGCTTCACGTCCCCCGAGAGGAACTCGATCACCCCGTCGATGATCGCCCGGTACTCCTCCCGCGACACGTAGCCGACGCACGGCGCGAGGCAGCGGTCGATGTGGTAGTCCAGGCAGGGGATGCCGCTGCGCCGGCCCGGCTTGGGCCCCTCGCAGGGGCGGTAGCGGAAGACGCGATTGAGCACGTCGAGCGTCTCGCGCACCTTCTTCGCGTTCGCGTACGGGCCGAAGTACCAGACGTTCGGCCGGTGCCGCTCGCGCGTGAACATCACGCGCGGGTACTCGTCCTCCACGGTCACCGCGATGTAGGGGAACGACTTGTCGTCGCGCAGGCGGACGTTGAACGGCGGCCGGTGGCGCTTGACGAGGTTCTGCTCGAGGTGGAGAGCCTCGACCTCGCTCCCCGTGACGATCACCTCGATGTCGGCGACGCGCTGGGGGAGCTGGCGGATCTGGGCGCGGCCGTCCCCGTTGTGCTGGAAGTAGGAGCGGACGCGCGAGCGCAGCGACTTCGCCTTGCCGACGTAGAGCACCTCGCCGTCGGCGTCGCGGAAGAGGTAGACGCCCGGCTTCGCCGGCAGGGCCTCGAGCTGCGCCTGAAGCCGTTCCTCCATCTCGCGGCTACGGTAACCGAGGCGTAGCGGCGAGCCCGCGCGGGGTCGCGGCTGGGTCGCAGCCTGCCTGCCGCTCGCGGCGGTGCGGCCCGGCTAGCATTCGCGTCGTGGACGGCCAGTACGTCGCGTACACCTTCTACCGGGTCGACCGGGCGTGGCGGCGGCTCCCGGTCGAGGAGCGTCGGGCGGCGAAGGAGGCGTTCGCGGAGGTGATCGACGACTTCGCGGAGCGCTTCGACCACCTGCGCTGCTACACGACGACCGGCGTGCGGCCGGAGACCGACTTCTTCCTCTGGAAGATCACCTCCCGCTTCGAGGACTTCGGCGAGCTGGGGGCGGCGCTGAACGGGACGCCGCTCGCGGCCTGGCTCGAGACGCCGTACTCGTACCTCGCCACGACGAAGGCGTCCCAGTACACGAGCGCGCGCCGGGCGCGCAAGATCACGCCGCACGGGCTGCCCTACCTCGTCGTCTACCCGTTCGTGAAGGTGCGCCCGTGGTACGCGCTGCCGGAGGCGGATCGCCAGCGCGCGATGGACGAGCACGTCCGGATCGGGCGCGAGGAGTTCTCCGGCATCCGCAACCACACGACGTACTCGTTCGGGATCGACGACCAGGAGTTCATGACCGCGTTCGAGTGCGACGAGCCGGCGGACTTCATGCACCTGATGCTGCGGCTGCGGGAGAGCGAGGCGTCCCGCTACACCGAGCGCGACACGCCGATCTTCGTCGGCCGCCACGTGACGATCCGCGAGGCGCTCGCCGCGCTCGACGGCGCCG
>JADGHP010000254.1 GCA_019683855.1 Thermoleophilia bacterium | reverse complement strand
CGGGCGGGTCTCGTCATCCACGAGGGCCAGCTCACCTACCGCGACCACGGGCTCGCGAAGTGCCTCGACCTCGGCGAGTGGTGGCAGCGCAAGACCGGCCTGCCCCTTCCGCTCGGCGTCAACGCCATCCGGCGCGACCTCGGCGCGCAGGCGCTGCGCGACGTCTCGGCGGTGCTGCGCGCCTCGATCGACGCCGCGCTCTCCCACCGCGAGGAGGCGCTCGCCTACGCGCTCGGGTTCGGACGCGGTCTCGACGGCGAGCGCGGCGATCGCTTCGTCTCGATGTACGTGAACGAGCTGACGCGCGACTACGGCGAGCGGGGCCGCGCCGCCGTCCGGGAGCTGCTGCGCCGCGCCGAGGAGGTCGGCGCCTACGACCGCCCGGTGCGCGCGGAGTTCCTCGAAGCGTAGAGCCTCGCCTGATCCTCAGCACTCCTCTGCCGTAGCGCCAGCTCGGCCAAGTGACAGTCTGTTACTTGCTGTTACTTGGCTAGGCTCTTCGCCTGATGAGCCGAGCCGTCGTCCTCTCCGCCGTCCGCACGCCGATCGGGCGCTACGGGGGCGCGCTCGCGGGGGTGCGGCCGGACGATCTCGCCGCGCTCGTGATCCGCGAGGCGGTGGCGCGCGCGGGCGTCCCCGTCGAGGAGATCGAGGACGTCTGGTTCGGCGCCGCCAACCAGGCGGGCGAGGACAACCGCAACGTGGCGCGGATGGCGGCGCTGCTCGCGGGCCTGCCGGACTCGGTCGCCGGGGTGACCGTCAACCGGCTGTGCGCGTCGGGGTTGGCTGCGGTGGTGGGCGCCTGCCACGCGGTCGTCGCGGGGGACGGCGACCTGTTCGTCGCCGGCGGCGTCGAGTCGATGAGCCGCGCGCCGCTCGTCACGCCGAAGCCGGAGACGGCGTTCCCGCGCGGCGACCGTCCGCTCTACGACACGACGCTCGGCTGGCGCTTCGTGAACCCGAAGCTCGCGGAGATGTTCCCGCCGGAGTCGATGGGGGAGACGGGCGAGAACGTCGCCGAGCGCTTCGGGATCTCCCGCGAGGACCAGGACGCGTTCGCTCTCGAGTCGCAGCGGCGCTGGGCGGCCGCCGACGCGGCGGGGCGGTTCGCCGACGAGCTCGTCCCGGTCGGCGAGGTCGCCCGCGACGAGCATCCGCGCCCGAACACGACGCTGGAGAAGCTGGCCGCGCTCGAGCCCGCGTTCCGCGCCGGCGGCACTGTCACCGCGGGCAACTCGTCCGGGATCAACGACGGCGCCGCGGCGCTCGTGGTCGCCTCGGAGGAGAAGGCGCGCGCGCTGGGCGTCGAGCCGCTCGGCGTCTTCGTCGGCAGCGCGGTGGCGGGCGTCGACCCGCGCGTGATGGGCGTCGGGCCGATCCCGGCGGTGCGCAAGCTGCTCGAGCGCACCGGGGTGAGCCTCGAGGAGATCGATCTCGTCGAGCTGAACGAGGCGTTCGCCTCGCAGAGCCTCGCCGTCATCCGCGAGCTGGGGCTCGACCGCGAGAAGGTGAACGTCAACGGCGGCGCGATCGCGCTCGGCCATCCGCTCGGGATGAGCGGCGCTCGGCTGGTGGTCTCGCTCCTGCACGAGCTGCGCCGGCGCGGCGGGCGCTACGGCCTCGCCACCCTCTGCGTCGGCGTCGGCCAGGGGCAGGCGGCGCTGTTCGAGCGGCCCTGAGCGGCGCGCTCAGGAGAGCGGCGGCCGGATGTAGATCACGCCCTCGTGCTCGATCGGCACGAACGGCGCGCCGATCAGCATGATCGTCCGCTCGACGTGCGAGAAGACGTCGCTCGCGACCTGGCGCGCGTGAGCGTCGTCGTCGAGCGGGACGTCGATGCCGACGTCGTCCACCGGGCGGCCGCCGATCCCGTGCCGTGCGAGCTCGTGCAAGAGCCGGTCGCGGTCGGGGATGCGCGCCGCCTTCACCTGGATCGTCCTCGCCATCGTCTCCCCCTTGCTCGCGGCCCCTTCGGATCCAATCCTCGTGCTACGCGCCCACGATTGACGCATCAGGCCTGATCTCGGATCCCGATTGTAGGCACAAACGGGGGAGGGCGGCAAGCGCTATGTTCCGTGCCCATGGCCGCGACAGCCGAGCGGGAGTACGGGCTCTTCATCGACGGCGCGCTCGTCGAGCCCGCCTCGGGCGAGGTGCGCGACCTCCACGAGCCGGCGAGCGGCGAGCCGCTCGCGCGCGCCGCGATGGCCGGCGAGGCGGACGTCGACCGCGCGGTGGCGGCGGCGCGCGCCGCCGTCGAAGGTCCGTGGGGGCGG
>JADGHP010000253.1 GCA_019683855.1 Thermoleophilia bacterium | reverse complement strand
GGCTCGCTCGAGGAGGCGGCGCGGCGCGGCCTCGAGGCGGCGGCGCGCTGCGTGGCGCGGGTAGGGTCGCTGCCGTGATCCGGGTGGCCGAGGAGGTGCGCGAGACGCTCGCCGCGGGCGGGGCGGTCGTCGCGCTCGAGACGACGCTCGTCGCGCACGGCTTCCCGCCGGGAGAGGGCGTCGAGGTTGGTCTCGAGTCGGAGCGGCAGGTGCGCGCCGCCGGAGCCGTCCCGGCGACGATCGGCGTCCTCGACGGGCAGGTCGTCATCGGCCTGACGGAGTCGGAGCTCGCCCGCTTCGGCCCGGAGGCGCGCAAGGTCGGTCCGCGCGACCTCGCGGCGGCCGCCGTCCAGGGCGCGGTCGGCGCGACCACGGTCGGCGGCACGCTCGCCGCTGCGCGCGCAGCCGGGATCCGCTTCATGGGGACGGGCGGCCTCGGCGGCGTGCACCGGGGCTTCCCCGACCCGCCCGACGTCTCCGCCGACCTCGCCCAGCTCGCGCGGACGCCGGCGCTCGTCGTCTCGGCCGGGGTCAAGTCCCTGCTCGACGTGCCCGCGACGGCGGAGCTGCTCGAGTCGCTCGGCGTGCCGGTGCTCGGCTACCGCGTCGACACGCTGCCCCTCTTCTACGCCGCGGCCGGCGGGCCGCCGGTGTCGGCGCGCGTCGAGTCGCCCGCGGAGGCGGCGCGCGTCGCCGAGGCCCACTGGCGGCTCGGCGGCGGCGGCCTGCTCCTCGGCCGGCCTCCCGACGAGCCGCTCGACGACGTGGAGCCGCTGATCGAGGACGCCCTGCGGGCGGCCCGCGCGGAGGGCGTGACGGGCCAGGCCGTAACCCCGTACGTCCTCGCCTACCTGCACCGGGAGAGCGGCGGCCGCACGCTCCAGGCGAACCGGGCGCTCGTGGCGCAGAACGCGCGCCTCGCCGGCGAGATCGCGGTCGCAGCCGCCTAGCCTCGCTTGCGCTGTCCTCGCCGCTACAGGTCGCGGCGGCGAAAGGCGACGAGCGCGAAGGCGAGCGTGAGCGCGAGGTAGGCGGCGCCCCACGCGCGGATCCCCCACCCGTGCACGTACGCGCCGCCGAACGGGCCGAGCTGGAGCAGGAAGCCGGTGATCCCGTTCTCGTTGGCCGCGATCAGGCGCAAGCCGTCCTGGTAGAGCGCCTCGAACGGCAGCGCCCAGGCGGCGATCGTGGACGCGTGCTTGATCGCGTGCGAGTCGAGCGCGTGCCCGACCGTCCCGAGCAGCCCCGCCACGAGGCCGGCGCCGAAGAGCATGAAGACGGCGATCCCGTTCGCCGTGGAGGAGAGCGCCACCGAGCCGAGCAGGGAGAGCGCGGCGACGATCGCCACCCCGCCGGCGAGCTCGAGCCCCGGCGCCACCTTGGACGCGGGCCACCAGCGGCCGGTCTCGCCCGTGATCGTCATCGCGGTCCAGTAGACGGCGAGGACGTAGACGGTCGTCACCGCGGTCGCGCCGAGGAAGCGCGCGAGCAGCAGCGTCCCGCGCCCGATCGGCCGCACCACGAGCGGCTGGAGCAGCCCTCGCTCCGCGTCCCCCGAGACGACGCCGAGGGTGAGGAACACCGCGAGCACGACGCCGAGGAAGAGCGTGGCGAACATGGCCAGCCCGAACAGGAACGCGCCCGCGAACGTCCGCGTGTCGACGTGCACGCCCTCCGGCGGGGTGATGCTCGCGAGCTCGCGGAAGACGTAGTGGTTGGCGAGCCAGAACAGCACGAGGAAGACGACCGTCAGCGCGACGACGACCGCGAGCGCCTTCCGCCGCACCGCCTCGCGGAACCCGTAGGCGACGATCGCGGCGACCGAGGTCAATCCGTCTCCCCGCCGACCGCCTCGAGGTACACGTCCTCGAGCGTCGAGGCGAGCACTCGGACGCCGTAGACGCGCCGCCCGGCCGCGACCGCCTCGGCGACGAGCCGCGGCGCGTCCTCGCGCGTGGCGCCCTCGACCGTCCGCAGCCCGTCGTCCGTCTCGAGCGCGACGCCGCGCGGCCGCGAGAGCTCCGCCGGCGAGCCGGCGGCGACGAGCTCGCCTCCGAGCAGGATCGCCACCCGGTCGCAGACCAGCTCGATCTCGGAGAGCAGGTGCGAGTTGAGCAGCACCGCGACGCCGCGCTCGCGCAGCTCCTCGAGCAGCAGGCGCACCGTGCGCCGCCCCACGGGGTCGAGCGCGGAGGTCGGCTCGTCGAGGAGGAGGATGCGCGGATCGCCGACGAGGGCCTGCGCGATCCCGAGCCGCTGCTGCATCCCCTTCGACATGCCGTCGACCCGGCGCCCGGC
>JADGHP010000252.1 GCA_019683855.1 Thermoleophilia bacterium | reverse complement strand
GTGGAGTGGGCCGACCCGCCAGCGCTCGATGGGCCCGCCTGGATTCGAACCAGGGACCAAGGGATTATGAGTCCCCTGCTCTAACCAGCTGAGCTACGGGCCCGCTCACCGGGAGCGTAGCGTCGAGCGGTCGGCGGCGACCGCTCTCCGGAGCGAGAGGTAGAGGACGAGCAGGACCGCGAGCGGGAGCAGCCACCACGCGGCGACGCGCTCGGCGGCGAGCGCGGCGGTCGCGCCGATCGCGACCGCGACGCCGGCGGCCGACAGCCAATCGTCGCCGACCACGAAGCCCCACCAGAAGCGGGCGAACGCGACGAGAAGGGTCACGCCTCCGCTCCCAGCTCGGCCAACGCCGCTCGCCGCTGCCGCCGCAGCGTCGCCACGAGCAGCGCCGACGACGCGACCACGAAGCCGAGGACGCCGATCAGGGCCGCATCCGCGCCGGGCCAGCGCGCGCCGGCGCCCTCCGCCGCCCAGAAGATCCCGAACGTCGTCAGCATCACGCCCACGGCGAGCTTCATCGTGTTCTCCGGCACCCGCGCGAGCGGCGACCGCGCCGCGGCGCCGACCGCCGTCACGAGCACCACCGCCGCGCCCGCCCCGAGCGCGGCGAGCGGGATGCTGCCCTGCGCGCTCCCGAAGGTGAGCACGACGAACGCCACCTCGAGACCCTCGAGCAGCACTCCCTTGAAGGCGAGCGTGAAGCCGTACCAGTCGACGCCCGCGCGCTCGATGCGACCCGCCGCGCGCGCCTCCTCGAGCTCGCGCGCGAAGATCGCCTCCTCGTCGTGCAGCGGCTTGAAGCCGCTCGCGCGCAGGATCGCCTTCCGCAGCCACTGCAGACCGAAGACGAGGAGCAGCGACCCGACGACGAGGCGAAGCCCGCGCAGCGGCACGACCGTCAGCGCCGGGCCGAGCGCGGCCACTACCGCGGCGAGCACGACCGTGGCCGCCCCGGCGCCGGTGAGCGAGGAGCGCCAGCCGCGCGCAACGCCGGCCGCGAGCACGATCGTCAGCGCCTCGACCATCTCCACCGCGCTCGCGAGGAACGCCGACAAGACGAGGAACGCCGCGCTCATGCCTCTCGAGCGTAGCGCCCGCCGGTCGAGGCAGCCGCGGAGGCGACGTCGGACGGGTAGTGGCGCCGGGCGCGGAAGAGCAGCCACGCGCTCGCGGCGAGCGGCACGAGCATCACCGCGAACGTCCACTGCAGCCCGGAGCGGCCGCCGCCGAAGACGTGGTCGGAGACCGCGCCGAACAGCAGCGGCGCGAGCGCCTGCGCGAACGAGCGCAGCAGCGTCCGCACCGCCTCCGCGCGACCCCACAGGCGCGGGGGCACCACGTCGAGGCGGGCCGCGTCGAGCGGCGGGTTCTGCGCCGAGAGCATGAACGCCGCGGCGGCCAGGTAGGGGACCGCCGTTACCGCGCCGCGCGTGAAGATCGCCGGCACGAACAGCAGCACCGTCGCTCCGGCGGTCGCCGCGGCCGTCAGGATCCGGCCGTTCAGGAAGCCGCGCGCGAGCAACCGGTCGCCGATCGCGCCGCCGGCGAGCGTCCCGCCGACCGCTCCGACGCCCACGACGAGCAGGAGCAGGTTCGCGAGCGCTTGGTTGATCCCGTACTGCTCCTTCGCGAACTCCGACCCGAACGTCTGCACCCCGGCGAGGAAGTAGTAGCCGCAGGCGCTGGAGGCGATGAGGAAGATGTTCGTGCGCACGCGCAGCACGTACCTCGTCGCCGCGATCAGGTGGAGCCGGCGCGGGTCGCCGTGCAGGACGAGCGCCGGGTCGGGCTCGATTCCCCGCTCGCGGGCGAGGCGCTGCGCGTCCGTCTCGCGGGGCTCCTCCGCGTTCGCGTCCCCGTCTCGGGGGGTCGGCCGCGTCGCGTGCGGGAGGAAGCCGCGCCCACCGCGCTCCGGCTCGCGCAGGCGCACGACCAGCCATGCGAGCGCGAACGCCGGCAGCGCGAGGATCACGAACGCCGCCCGCCACGAGAGCGCCGCGACGTCGCCGGTGACCGCGAAGCCGAACCCCGCCCCCAGCAGCTCGCCGGTGAGGATGAAGCCGTAGACGCGGCCGCGCTCCGAGCTCGCGAAGTAGTCGCCGACGAGGGAGGCGACGAGCGGCCCCGCGGCCGCCGTCACCGCGCCGAGGAAAAGCCGGGTCACGAGCAGCTCGCCGAAGCTCGACGCGGTCGCGCTCCACAGCATCGCCGCTCCCCACAGCACGATCGCCCCGCCGAGCGTCCACGTGCGGCGCACGCGGTCGGCGAGGATCCCGAAGGGGAGCGTCGCGACCGCCCCCACGAGCGAGGTCAC
>JADGHP010000251.1 GCA_019683855.1 Thermoleophilia bacterium | reverse complement strand
GTGTGGGAGGAGGACGGGCTCGCCGACCCGCCGTCGCTCGCCGGCTCGACCGAGCTCGACCCGTTCCCCCAGGCGCAGCCGCTCGCCTTCGAGGCGCAGCGGCCCGCGATCGCGGCGCGCGGGCTCGCGGAGGCGGAGAGCGAGCTGGCCGCGCTCGTCCGCGCCGGGCAGCGGGTCGTCGTCGCCTTCCCGCACCGCGGCGAGGCGCTCCGCACGCAGAATCTCCTGCGCCGCGTCTCCGCGCGTCTGCTCGAGCCGGGCGAGCCGCTGCCGGCCGAGGCCGAGGTGCTGTTCGCCGTCTCGCCTGCGCGTCGCGGCTTCGTGTGGCGCGAGCTCGGGCTCGTGCTCCTGCCCGACCACCAGGTCTTCCGCCGCCGCGCTCCGCGCGAGCGCCGCCTCGGCGGACGCGCGCTGCAGTCGTTCGCCGACCTGCGCACCGGCGACTACGTCGTCCACGAGGACCACGGCGTCGGCAAGCTGCTCGGCTTCGAGACGAAGACGGTGGCGGGCGTCACGCGCGACTACCTGCTCCTTGCGTTCCGCGGCGAGGACCGGCTCTACGTCCCGCACGAGCAGCTCGGCAAGGTCTCCCGCTACGTCGGCGCCGACGGCCGCCCGCCCGCGCTCTCGAAGCTCGGCGGCAAGGCGTGGCAGCTGCTCAAGTCGCGCGCCCGCGAGTCGGTGCAGGAGCTCGCCGCCGAGCTGATCCAGCTCTACGCGCAGCGCCAGACGCGCGAGGGGATCGCCTACGACCTCGGCCACGAGTGGATCCAGCAGCTCGAGGCGTCGTTCCCGTATCGGGAGACGCCCGACCAGGAGGCGGCGATCGAGGCGGTGAAGGAGGACCTCGAGCTGCCGCGGCCGATGGACCGGCTCGTCTGCGGCGACGTCGGCTTCGGCAAGACGGAGGTCGCCGTGCGCGCGGCGTTCGCGGTCGCCGTCAACGGCAAGCAGGTGCTCTTCCTCGCCCCGACGACGATCCTCGCCGAGCAGCACTACCACACCTTCCGCGAGCGCTTCAGAGACTTCCCGGTCCGGGTGGAGATGGTGTCGCGCTTCGTCGCCCCCAAGCGCGTCAAGGAGATCCTCCGAGACTTCTCCGAGGGAAAGGTCGAGGTCTTGATCGGCACGCACCGGATCCTGAGCCGCGACGTGATCCCGAAGAACCTCGGGCTCGTCGTCCTCGACGAGGAGCAGCGCTTCGGCGTCGCCCAGAAGGAGCTCTTGAAGTCGCTCCGCCTGGAAGTGGACGTGCTCACCCTCTCGGCGACGCCGATCCCGCGCACCCTGCACCTCTCGCTCGCCGGACTGCGCGACATCTCGATCATCGAGACGCCGCCCGAGGGCAGGCGCCCGATCCGCACCACCGTCGGCGAGTACGACGAGGAGCTCGTCAAGCTCGCGCTCGAGCGCGAGAGGGAGCGCGGCGGGCAGGCGTTCTACCTTCACAACCGCGTCGAGACGATCGAGGAGGCGGCCGAGAAGCTCCGTCAGCTCTGCCCCGACCTGCGCGTCCTCGTCGCGCACGGGCAGATGCGCGAGCGCGAGCTGGAGGAGAAGATGCACGCCTTCCTGCGCGGCGACGCGGACGTGCTCGTCTCGACCACGATCATCGAGTCCGGCATCGACATCCCGCAGGCGAACACGCTGATCGTCGAGCGCGCCGACACGCTCGGGCTCGCGCAGCTCTACCAGATCCGCGGCCGCGTCGGCCGCTCCGACACCACCGCCTACGCGTACCTCCTCTACCCGAGCGCGCGCGAGCTCGGCCCGGAGGCGCGGGCACGCCTGGCGACGCTCGCCGACCACACCGAGCTCGGCGCCGGCTTCGCGATCGCGATGCGCGACCTCGAGATCCGCGGCGCCGGCGAGCTGCTCGGCGCCGAGCAGTCCGGCCACGTCGCCGCCGTCGGCTTCGAGCTCTACGTCGAGCTGCTGAACGAGGCCGTGGCGGAGCTGCAGGGCCAGCGCCGCGTCGCGGTCCGCCCGGTGCGGGTGGACGCCCGCGTCGACGCGTACGTCCCCGCCTCGTACGTCGACTCGGAGCCGCTCCGCATCGACATCCACCGCCGGCTCGCGCTCGCGGAGAGCGAGGACGAGCTGCGCGAGCTGCGGGCGGCGCTCGAGGACCGCTACGGGCCGCTCCCGGAGCCGGTCGAGAACCTGTTCGCGATCCAGGAGGCGAAGGTCAAGGTGGCGCGGCTCGGCGCCGACTACCTCGTCTACCGAGGCGGCAAGGCGACCGTCGGGCGGCTCGTGCTCGGCTCGGGCGAGCTGCGGGAGCTGCGCGACCGCGTCAAGACCGCGATCTACACCGTCGC
>JADGHP010000250.1 GCA_019683855.1 Thermoleophilia bacterium | reverse complement strand
GCTCGTCGACGCGGGCAAGCACGAGCTCGTGCGGACGAACGCCCTCGACGAGCGGGAGCTCTACGCGTTCCACGCCTCGCCGCAGTGGATCGGGACCGTCCGCTGGCGCGTGCGAGCGCTGCGCCACGACGTCTCCGCGGGCCGCCTCAACGGGATCCCGGCCACGACGTACGGACCGTGGAGCCCGATCTACACCTCGTCGAACCCGGCTCCCGTCGACGCGCCGATCCGCCTGGTCGCCACCGTCTCGACCATCGTCTCCGACGGGAGCGCCTCCTCGCCGGCGCACCCGACGATGCCCGCCTTCGTCTGGACGGGCGACGAGACCGTCTCGGGCACGCCCGCGCAGCTCTTCCGCGTCTACGTCTTCACCGACCGCCAGTGCCTCAACCTCGTCGACGCGAGCGCAGCGGTCGCCACGCCCGCCTGGGCGCCGCGCCTCAACGGCCCGCTCGCGCAGCCGGCGAGCGCCGCCGGCCTGACGGCGGCCGCGACGAGCTACCTCCCGGACGGGCGCGAGAGCGCGAGCCTCAGCTTCGACGCGCAGGACGTCACGCGCTCCATCCGCGAGCAAGCGCCTCCCGCCACGCCGACGACGCAGGCGCCCGGGGAGGTTCCGAGCTTCCCTGGCGCCACGCCCCCCGCCGACCCCGCCGCCGGGTCTCCGCCCGCGTCGTCCGGGTCGGGCGGCTCGACCCCCGGAGGCGGCTCGGGCACCACCGACACCTCCGGCACGGTCGGGCCGCCCGTCGACCTCTGGGACACGAGCTGGCCCGAGAGCGGCTACTACTGGACCGTGGTCGCCGTCGCCCCGGTCGTGGGCGCCGGCGGCAACGTCGTCTACCAGGATCTCGAGCTGCCGCAGGACGTGTGCGGCGCCGGTCGGGTGCAGCGCTTCGGGATCGAGAGCCCGCCGTCGCTGACGACGAGCGCGCGGGCGCCGTTCGCGACCGGGCTCTCTGCGAGCGGGCGGCTCGTCTCGGCGGCGGGACGCTCGTCGTTCTACGGGCAGCCGCTCGTCGCCTGGACGCCCGCGCTCGGCGCGAGCGCCTACGAGGTGCAATGGAGCAGGCGGCGCTACCCGTTCACCCCGGAGCCCGATCCGCGCACCGGCGCCAAGGGCCTGCTCACGTTCTCGACGGCGGCCGTCCTGCCCCTCCCGCCGGGCACGTGGTGGTACCGCGTGCGCGGCTTCGACTACAACCTGCCGACGGGGGTGCAGCAGCTCTCGTGGTCGGCGCCGCAGAAGCTCGTCGTCGCCGCGCCGAGGTTCCGGATCGCCAAGGCGCACGCGAGGCCGAGCCGCTTCACGATCGTCCGCGGCTCCCCGTAGGGATAGGCTCGCGGGCGTGGGCCCCGACCTCGCCTTCGCGCTCGAGCTGGCGGATCTCGCGGACTCGCTCTCGCTGCCGCGCTTCCGCGCCGCCGACCTGCGCGTCGAGGCGAAGCCCGACCTGACGCCGGTCACCGACGCCGACCGCGCGGTGGAGCGGGCGCTGCGCGAGCGGATCGCGGCAGCGCGCCCGGGCGAGGGCGTCTTCGGCGAGGAGGAGGGCGACGACGGCGGACCCGTCCGCTGGATCCTCGACCCGATCGACGGCACGCGGAACTTCGCGCGCGGGATCCCGCTGTGGGCGACGCTGATCGCGCTCGAGCGCGACGGCGAGCTCGTGGCGGGCGTCGTGGCGGCGCCCGCGCTCGGGAGGCGCTGGTGGGCGGCCCGGGGCGAGGGCGCGTTCGCCGACGGCGAGCCGATCCGCGTCTCGGGCATCGCCGAGCTCGCGGGAGCGGCTGTGTCGTGCTCGCTCGGGCCCGACCTCGCGGCGGTCGAGCCGCACGTGTGGCACGCGCGCGGCCTCGGCGACTCGTGGCAGCACATGCTCGTCGCCGAGGGCGCGCTCGACGCCGCGGTCGACGCGCGGCTCGAGCTCTACGACTTCGCCGCGGTCGCCGTGATCGTGGAGGAGGCCGGCGGCCGGGTGAGCGCCCTCGACGGCGGCCCGCCCAAGCCCGGCGGGCAGGTCGTCAGCTCGAACGGCCGCCTGCACGACGCGCTCCTCGCTCGTCTGACCACGTAACACCGTGTCACTTGGCCGCGGCGGCGAGCGGCTCGCCCGCGAGCTTCGCCGTCGCATACGCAAGGCAGTCCCCGACGTTCAAGCCGGCCCGATGGCGGCCCTTGCCGAAGCGCGCGCATGGTGGAGCTCTCAGGCTGCCGCCTCGACGGCGGCCTCGTAGATCGGGTCGCGGGTGTAGCGCTCCAGCTCGTCCGAGAGGACGTCGCTCGGGGCCGGCGGATCGCCGGGCGGGAACGGCGCCGGCTCG
>JADGHP010000026.1 GCA_019683855.1 Thermoleophilia bacterium | reverse complement strand
CGGCACCGTGATCCGCATCCCGGTGGCGGACGTCAAGCGGCTCGGCCGCGCCACCCAGGGCGTGATCGTCATGCGGCTGCGCGGCGACGAGCGGGTCTCGGCGCTCGCCCCGGTCGTCGACGCGGACGACGCGAGCGCCGCCGCCGCGAGGCCCGCGACCGACCCGGCGGAGGCGGACGTCGCTCCCGAGGAGGCGCTCGAGCCGGACGACGAGCTCGGCGGCGAGGACGGCGGTGAGGACGACGAGTAGCCCGCTCGCCCCGGGTCTTGCGGCCCGTGTTCTGCGGCGCCCTCTTCCAAAAGTCGACTGATCCCTTTATAACTCTCACGTCGAGGGGACGTTCGTCGACTGGGAAACAAGGAAGCGTATGGCGATCACGAGGGACCTCGATCTTCTCGAACCGATCAACCTGGCGGAGCATCTCGACAAGGTCGAGCTGTACCTCGGTCAGGTGTGCCAGATCGCCGGCATCTCCAAGATGCAGCTCGACTACTGGACGAACAAGGCCCAGATCCCCACCAAGGGGCGCAAGCAGCGCATCTACGACATCGACGCGCTCGAGACGGTGCTGCTGATCAAGCAGGCGAAGGACAAGGGTCTGAACCTCGGCGCGGCGATCGAGGCGGCGCGCCGCTTCCGCGAGCGCCGCGCACGAGAGGCGCAGCAGCAGTCCTGACGACGGACGTCGTCCGTCCCGCGCTGCGTCTCAGGTCGCCGCGCGCAAGGCGGCGGCGGCGTCCTCGGGCGCGACGGTGTTCACGTAGATCCCGGCGCCGAGCTCGACGCCCGCGAGCACGCTCAGCCGCGGCACGACCTCCAGGTGGTCCTCGTGGAGCCACGCGTTCCACGCGAGCGGCCCCTCGATCGCGCGCAGCCGTCGCACGCACTCGCGCAGCAGGCGAAGCGCTGCGACGACGTCGATCTCCTCGCCGCCGCCGATCAGCAGCTCGTACGGCGCTCGGCCGCAGCGGTGGACGACCGCGCGCACGCCGTCCTCCTCCGCCACGAGCAGGTCGTTCTCGCCCAGGAGCTCCGCGACCGCGCCCGGCCGCTCGCGCTCTCGCTCCGGCGGCGGCTCGCGCAGCCACACGAGCTGGGAGTGCGAGTGGGGGAGGCTCGAGCCGGCGGCGCGACCCTCGTTGACGAGCGCGTGCACGTAGGCGAAGCCGTCCGCGCGCGCCGCTTCCCCGCGCTCAAGCCACGCGCGCGCCGTCGCCTCCACTTCGGCGTCCGTCAGCTCCGCGAACGTGCGCACGTGACGGGGCGAGTGGACGACCACCTCCTGGCGCTCGAAGGCCGGGTAGAGGTTCGGCACGACGCGGACGAGCCAGCCCTCGCCGGCGGCGATCCTGAGCGTCTCGGGCGGCGTACGCTCCTCGCGACCGGCGCAGAACGGGCAGGCGTCCAGCTCGCCGGCGTCCGGCTCCTCGATCAGCCCCCACGCCGAGCCGGGTCGGCGCCGGCGGTTCGGCGCGACGACGACGAGCCGGCCCGAGAGCGGATCAGTCCTGAGATCCAGCTCCGTTCACGCGGTCGAGGAACGGCTTGATCAGGTCGATCGGCGCCGGGAAGACGATCGTCGACGTGTTGCCGGAGCCGAGCTCGAGCAGCGTCTGCAGGTAGCGGAGCTGGAGGGCGATCGGGTGCTCCTCGATTACGAGCGCCGCGTCCTTCAGCCGCTCGGCTGCCTGGAACTCGCCCTCGGCGTTGATCACCTTGGCGCGCCGCTCGCGCTCCGCCTCCGCTTGCCGGGCCATCGCCCGCTGCATCCCGGCCGGGATCTCGACGTCCTTCACCTCGACGATCGAGACCTTGATCCCCCACGGCCCGGTCGCCTCGTCGATGATCTCCTGGAGGATCGCGTTGATCTTCTCGCGCTCGGAGAGCAGCTCGTCGAGCTGGTGCTGGCCGAGCACCGAGCGCAGCGTCGTCTGCGCGATCTGCGAGGTGGCGACCATGAAGTTCTCGACCTGCACGATCGCGTCCTTCGGGGAGACGATCCGGAAGTACGCGACCGCGTTCACCCGCACCGGCACGTTGTCTTTCGTGATCACTTCCTGGGGTGGGATGGTGAGCGTGATCGTGCGCAGGTCGACCCTCACCATCCGGTCGATGACCGGGATCAGCAGGAAGAGACCCGGCCCCTTCGGCTCCGGGAGCAGGCGCCCGAGCCGGAAGACGATCCCCCGCTCGTACTCGCGCGCCACCTTGATCGCCGAGACCAGGAAGAGGACGACGAGGAAGACGGCGACGACGAGGACGACGAGGGCGATGGTCACAGATCCACCCTACTGCGGAAGCGCGCTCAACTCCAGCGGGGCGACCGTCAGCTCCAAGCCGTGGACCGCCTCGACGCGCACCCGCGTCCCGACCGGAAGCTCGCCGCCGTCGGCCCGGCGCGCGCGCCAGAGCTCCCCGGCGACGAACACGAGCCCCGGGGCGCGCACCACGCCCTCCTGCCCGACGATCCGCTGCGGCCCGACGCTGACCGGCCGGCGGCGCACCTGCACCGCCTTCCCGAGCGCGATTGCCCAGAAGGCGCCGATCGCGACCGTGAGCGAGATCACGAGCGGAAGCGAGGTGTGGTACGGCGCCGGCGCGTCGTGGAACAGCATCAGCATCCCCACGGCAAGGCTGACGAGGCCCGAGAGGGTGAGCGCCCCGTGGGTGACGACGTGCGCGTCGATTACGAGCAGCGCCACGCCGAGCAGGACGAGCGCCAGCCCCGCCCACGAGATCGGCAGCACCGAGAAGCCGAAGAGCGCCGTGACGAGGGCGACGCCGCCGAGCGCTCCGGGCAGCACGACGCCGGGATGGAAGATCTCGAACCCGATCCCGGCGATCCCCGCCAGGAAGAGCAGGCTAATGATGTTCGGGTCGATGATCGCGTTCAGGAGCCGCGTGAGAAAGCCGGGCGAGACGGTGTCGATGCGGGCGCCCGCGAGGTGGAGCGTGAACGGGCGCTCGGCGTCCTTGGTGCGGTAGCCGTCCAGCTTGCGCAAGAGCGCCGGCAGGCTCGGGGCGAGGACGTCGATCACGTTCATGCGCAGCGCTTCGCGCGCCGTCAGGTTCGACGCCTTGCGCACCGCCAGCGCGGGCCAGCGCGTGTTGCGGTGGTGCGACTGCGCCAGCGCGGTCAGCGAGGCGGCCGCGTCGTTCACCACCTTGCGGCGGAGGTCGGAGCCGAGGTTCTGCCCGCTCGCGTCGATCGGCGTCGAGGAGCCGATGTTCGTCGTCGGCGCCATCGCGAGCACGTCCGCCGCCTGGGCGATCCAGACGCCGGCCGAGGCGGCACGGGCGCCGTCCGGCGACACGTAGACGATCACCGGCAGCTTCGCGGCGAGCTCCGCGGTGGTGATCGCCTTCATCGAGCTCGAGAGGCCGCCCGGGGTGTCGAGCAGGATCACGGCGGCGTCATAGCCGTCCTTCGCCGCCCGCGAGAGCTGCCCCGTCACGTAGTCCTGCGTGACCGGGTTGACCTCGAGGTCGGGGCCGAAGCGGATGGCGAGCACCCGCGGGCCCGAGGCGCTAGCGGCGCCGCCCGCGAGCAGGAGCGCCGCGGACGCGATCCACGTGACCGCGAGCCCTAGGCGCCGGAGGCGAGTGCTCACGAGTGAAGGATTGCACCAGCGGGGCCGCCCGGGGGCGCGCCGCGCTGCCACGCGTCGTAGCGGCGCTCCAGCTCGAGCAGGATCGCCGCGAGCAGCGGCGCCCGCGCGAGCTCGCGGCCGAGCTCGACGCGCAGCGAGGTCGGCGGTTTGGCGGCGTCCGGCGGCAGCTCGTCCGCCGTCTGGTTGACGTTGACGCCGACGCCGAGCACGACGCGGCCCGGACTCGCCTCCGGGAGCACGCCGACGAGCTTGCGCCCGCCGACGAGCACGTCGTTCGGGTGCGAGAGCTCCGCGGGGAGGCCCGTCTCCCGCCGCAGCGCGGCGGCGACGGCCTCGCCGGCGACGAGCGACAGCTCCGGCCAGCGCGCCACCGGCACCGTGGGGCGCAGCAGCACCGAGCAGAGGATCGCGCGGCCGGGCGGCGCGAGCCAGGTGCGGCCGAGGCGGCCGCGGCCCGCCGACTGGTACTCGGTGACCGCGGTCGCGCCCTCGGGGTCGTTCTCTGCGAGCAGCCGCTGTGTCGACGGACACGACGCCACGAAGCGGTACGGCGTGCCCAGGCGCCCGCGCAAAAGCGGCAGCACCGCCTCGGGGTCGAGATCCGACACGGCGGCGTAGACTACCCGGGTGCAACCGTTGCGGGGCTCCAGTCGTCAGATCCGGCGACCGCTCCGGGAGAGCCCGGGCGTCGCCTACGATCGACTGAGCGACCCGATCCTGGTGAGACGAGCGAAAGACGGCGATCGGCGCGCGCTGGAGGAGCTCTGCACGCGGCACGCGCCGAAGGTGGAGCGGCTCGCTCGCCACCTGCTGCGCGACCCGGAGGACGCGCGCGACGCGGCGCAGGAGGCGCTCGCGAAGCTGTGCGTGCGGCTGAAGCAGTTCCGCGGCGAGGCGCAGTTCTCCACCTGGCTGCACCGGCTCGTCGTCAACACCTGCCGGGACGCCGCCGACCGGCGGCGCGCCCGTGTGCACGAGCCGCTCGCCGAGGACCTGCGGGCGGGCCCGCAGGACGACCCGGCGGCCGTCGCCGGCATCTCCGAGCTGCGGCGCGAGCTGTGCGACTCGCTCGCCCGGATCTCCCGCGAGCAGGCGCGCGTGGTAGTGCTCAAGGACGCGCTCGGCTACTCGTTCGAGGAGATCGCCGAGGCCGCCGGGATGCCCGTCGGCACCGCCAAGTGCCACGCGCATCGCGGCCGCAACCGGCTGCGCGAGCGACTCGAGGAACGCGACGTCGCATGAGCGTGCCGGCCGCGCCGTTCGGCCGGGACGCGATCGAGGCGATCATCCCGCACCGGCCTCCCTTCCTGCTCGTGGACGAGATCGTGGAGCTCGAGCCGGGGCGGCGCGTCGTCGGGCGGCGCGAGGTGCGCGCCGACGACTGGTGGTTTCCCGGCCACTTCCCGCAGCGGGCGGTGATGCCGGGAGTGCTGACGATCGAGGCGATCGCCCAGTGCGGCGCCGTCGCGGTGCTCGCCGACGAGGCGAACCGCGGCAAGATCCCCTTCTTCGCCGGGATCGACGACTGCCGCTTCAAGCGCGTCGTCGAGCCCGGCGATGTCCTCACGCTCGAGTGCGAGTTCGTCCGCGTGCGCGGTCCGCTCGCGAAGGGCGAGGGGCGCGCCACCGTCGACGGCGAGCTCGCGGCCGAGGCGACGCTGACCGTGTTCGTCGGCGAGGCGGGCGCCGGGAGCGGAGCGGGATGATCGGCGCCGCGCGAGAGGGGCTTCCGATCTCGATCACCGGGCTCGGTTGCCACGTGCCCGAGCGGGTGGTCACCAACGACGAGCTCGCGCGGTACGTCGACACCTCCGACGAGTGGATCCGAACGCGCACCGGGATCCGCGAGCGCCGGATCGCGGCGGAGAGCGAGGCGCTCTCGGACCTGGCGCTTCCCGCCGCGCGGAAAGCGCTGGAGCAGGCGGGCGTCCGCGCTGTCGACGTCGATCTGATCATCGTCGCGACCGTCACGCCCGACATGGCGTTTCCCTCGACGGCGGCGCTGCTGGCGGATCGACTGGGCGCGGGCGACGCCGGCGCCTATGACCTCTCCGCCGGCTGCACCGGCTTCATGTACGCGCTCGCGCAGGCGTACGGGATGCTCGCGGCCGGGCTCGCGCAGCGGGCGCTCGTGGTCGGCGGCGACGTCCTCTCCCGCATCCTCGACTGGAGCGACCGCTCGACGCTCGTCCTCTTCGGCGACGGCGCGGGCGCCGTCGTGCTCGAGGCGGTCGACGACGGCGGCTTCCTCGGCTTCGAGCTCGGCGCCGACGGCGCGGGCGGCGCGCACCTGTGGCTCCCGGGCAGCGGCTCGCGGCTGTTCGACGATTCGAGCCGTCACGTCAAGATGAACGGCCCGGAGGTCTTCAAGTTCGCGACGCGAGTGCTCGTCCAGTCGGCCGCCGCCGTTCTTCACCGCTGCGGCATCGCCATCGAGGACGTGGACGTCTACGTGCCGCACCAGGCGAACGTGCGCATCATCGACTACGCAACCAAGAAGCTGGGAATCCCGTCTGATCGAGTCGTGATCAACGTCGACCGGTACGGCAACACGTCCTCGGGCTCGATCCCGCTCGCGCTCGCCGACGCCCAGGCGGACGGCAGGCTTCGGCCCGGCAGCCTCGTACTTATGACCGGCATGGGTGCAGGCCTCACGTGGGGGAGCGCGCTGCTCCGCTGGACGAAGGAGACAGCATGAGCAAGATCGCATTCTGCTTCCCCGGCCAGGGGTCGTTCGAGGCGGGCATGGGCCGCGACATCGCAGGTGCGGTGCCCGCCGCAAGAGACGTCTTCGAGCGCAGCAGCCGCGCCTCGGGGCTCGACCTCGAGCGTCTCTGCTTCCACGCGTCGCCCGAGGAGCTCGTCGACACGGCCGTCCAGCAGCCGGCGCTCGTCGCCACCTCGCTCGCCGTGCTGGCGGCCGTGCGCGATCGCGGCATCGAGCCGGACTTCGTGGTCGGCCACTCCGTCGGCGAGTTCACCGCCCTCGCCGCCGCAGGGGCGATGACCGACGAGGAGGCGATCGTGCTCGTCCGCGAGCGCGGCATCGCGATGGCGGAGGCGGCGGCCCGGCATCCCGGCTCGATGGCAGCGATCCTCGGCCTGGAGGACGAGGTCGTCGAGATGATCTGCCGCAAGATCCTCGGCGTGTGGCCCGCCAACTACAACTGTCCCGGCCAGATCGTCGTCTCGGGCGAGGACCGGGCCGTCGACGAGTGCTGCGAGCGCGCCCAGCAGGAGGGCGCCCGCCGCGCGGTCAAGCTGAAGGTCTCCGGCGCGTTCCACTCGCCGCTCGTCGCGCGCGCCGCCGACCGGTTGCGGCCCGCGATCGAGCGCGTCCGCTTCCAGGAGCCTGTCGCGCCGTTCATGTCCACCGTCACCGCACGGCTCGAGTCGGCTCAGCGGATCGGGCCGCTGCTCGTCGACCAGCTCACCGCCCCCGTCCGCTTCACGCAGGCGGCGCGCGAGCTCGTGCGCCAGGGGGTTCGCACCTTCGTCGAGGTCGGGCCCGGCAACGTCCTCTCCGGCCTCGTCAAGCGGATCGACCGGAGCGTGAAGGCGATCTCGGTGAACAACCTGGCCGCGCTCGACCGGCTCCCCGAGCTGCTGACGGAAACCTAGTGGTGGCCGCTCTCGGGCACGCGTCGCCGCTCATGCGGCTGCAAACACGTCGCATCGCGGCGTCCTCGGTCGCCTCCATAGCGTCAGCTATGAAGGCTCCCTGCGTCCTTGCGCTGCTCGGTTTTCGCTCGCCTGAGCAGCGCCGAGCACCCGGGAGCGACCACTGAGCTTCGCCTCCCTCGAGGGGAAGACGGCGCTCGTCACGGGCGCGTCGAAGGGGATCGGCCGCGCGATCGCCGAGGAGCTCGCGCGCGCCGGCGCGAGCGTCGTCGTCGGCTACCGCTCCGGACGCGAGGAGGCGGAGGAGCTGGCGCGCCGGATCGGCGGCCGCGCCGTCCAGGCCGACGTCTCGAGCGCGGAGGAGGCGGCCCGGCTCGTCGAGGAGGCGGGCGACCTCGACATCCTCGTCAACAACGCCGGCCTCACGCGCGACGGGCTGCTCGCCCGCATGCCCGACGACGACTGGCGCACCGTCATCGAGACGAACCTCTCCTCGGTCTTCTACACCTGCCGCGCCGTGTGCCGGCCGATGATGCGCAAGCGCTCGGGGGCGATCGTCAACGTCTCCTCGATCGTCGGCATCCACGGCAACTGGGGCCAGACGAACTACGCGGCGTCGAAGGCCGGGATCATCGGCTTCACGAAGGCGCTCGCGCGGGAGCTCGGCAGTCGCGGCGTGCGCGCCAACGTCGTCGCTCCGGGCTACATCCGCACGCAGCTCACCGAGGTGCTGCCGGAGGAGGCGACGGAGACGATGCTGCGCAACACGCCGCTCGGCCGGCTCGGCGATCCGAAGGACGTCGCGGGGGCGGTACGCTTCCTCTGCTCCGACGAGGCCTCGTTCATCACGGGCGACGTGCTCCTCGTCGACGGCGGACTCGGAATGTGACGCGAGGAGAGAGTGGAGCGCGTGAGCGGTGAGGGAGGAGCTCACGGGGGAGCCGTGGGCTCGCACGTGAGCAGCGGGGGGACGAACGGACGCCGGCGCGTCGTCGTCACCGGCCTGGGGGCGGTGACGCCGCTCGGGCTCGACCCGGAGACGACCTGGGCGAACCTCCTCGCCGGCGAGTCCGGCGCGGGCCCGATCACCCAGTTCGACCATTCGGACTACCCGGTGCACTTCGCCTGCGAGGTGAAGGACTTCGACCCGGACGAGTGGATCGACCGCAAGGCGGCTCGCCGCATGGACCGCTTCACGCACCTGATCCTCGCCGCGGCTCGTCAGGCGGAGGCCGACTCGCGTCTCGACATCGCGAAGGAGGCGGACCGGATCGGCGCCGCGATCGCGACGGGGATCGGCGGGCTGCGCTCCTTCCAGGAGTGCTACGACACGCTCGCGTCACGCGGGCCCGACCGCGTCAACCCGTTCTCGATCCCGGCGATCATCCCCAACCTCGGCGCCGGCTGGGTCTCGATCGAGCTGGGCACGCGCGGCCCGCTGCTCTCGGAATGCACCGCCTGCGCGGCGTCCAACATGGCGATCGGCGACGGCCTGGACGCGATCCGGCTCGGCCGCGCGGACGTGATGCTCTGCGGCGGCACCGAGGCGGCGGTCTGCGCGGTCGGGATCGCGGGCTTCGGCGCGATGCGCGCCCTGTCGCGGCGGAACGACGACCCGAAGCGCGCGTCGCGGCCGTTCGACGCCGAGCGCGACGGCTTCGTGATGGGCGAGGCGGGCGTCGTGCTCGTGCTCGAGGAGCTGGAGCATGCGAAGGCGCGCGGCGCGAAGATCTACGCCGAGGTCGCGGGCTACGGGCTGTCGTCGGATGCGAAGCACATCACCGAGCCCGACCCGACCGGACCCGTGGCGGCGTTCAAGATGGCGCTTCGGGACGCCCGGGTCGAGCCGACCGAGGTCGACTACGTCAACGCGCACGCGACGTCGACCCCCATCGGCGACGCCTCCGAGACGAAGATGCTCAAGCTGGCGCTCGGCGAGGAGGCCGCGTACGCGACGCCGGTGTCCGGGACGAAGGGGGCGACCGGCCACTGCCTCGGCGCCGCCGGCGCGATCGAGGCGATGTTCACGGTGCTCGCGGTGCGGGACGGGAAGCTGCCGCCCACGATCAACTACGAGACGCCCGATCCCGAGTGCGATCTCGACTACGTCCCGAACGAGGCGCGCGACGCCGACGTGCGGGTCGCCGTCTCGAACAGCTTCGGCTTCGGCGGCCACAACGCCTGCGTCGTCTTCCGCAAGTACGAGGACTGACCGGTCGGGCGGACCGTTCCCTCTCCGGCCATCCGGCGCCGCTATCGGACGCGGCTCGACGGGACACGGCCGATTCGTCTCCCTCGTCCGGGGGAGGTAGCTGGTACCGGGACGTGGCCGAACCGGACGAGGGGGCCCGCCGCGCGCCGCGGGCGAGCCGGGCGGTTGCATGTAGGCTCGGGGGAATGGAGCGGTGGGCGACCTTCGACTGCTACGGCACGCTCATCGACTGGAACGGCGGGATCGGGCGCGAGCTCGAGCGACTGTTCGGCACGGCGGGCGCGTCGCGGCTCCTGCACGGCTACCACGAGCTCGAGCCGGTCGTCCAGCGCGAGGACCCGGCGCGCCCCTACCGCGACGTCCTCGCCGTGACGCTCGCGCGGCTCGCCGAGCGGGAGGGGCTGCCGCTTCCCCCCGGCGAGGCCGACGCGCTGGCACGCTCCCTCCCGGCCTGGCCGCCGTTCTCCGAGGTGCCCGCGGCGCTCGAGGACGCGCGCGCCCGCGGCTGGAGGCTCGCGATCCTCTCCAACACCGACCGGGACCTGCTCGAGGCGTCGATGGAGCGGATCGGCGTGCCGTTCGAGCTCGCGATCGTCGCCTCGGAGATCGGCTCGTACAAGCCGGCCCGCGCCCACTGGGACGCGTTCTTCGAGCGCACCGGAGCGGACCGTGCCGGCCACGTCCACGTCGCCGCCAGCCTCTTCCACGACATCGCGCCCGTCTCCGCGCTCGGCCTGCGCACCGTCTGGGTCAACCGCCTCGGGGAGGAGCCGGATCCGCAGCCCGACGTCGAGCTCCGCTCCCTCGACGGGCTCGGCGCCGCCCTCGACTCGCTCGTCCCGCCGGCATGAGCCTCCTCCGCGCCCGTTGCCCCACCTGCCACGGGTACACCGCGGTCGCCCTCGACGGCGAGTACGAGTGCCACTCGTGCGGGCGCACCTTCGCGGCCGGGCTCGTGCGGGTGCCGCGCGCATGGGGCGACGGCGGCGAGGCGATGATCGAGGCCGCGGCGCTCCCGCTCGACTACCCGGAGGCGACGGTCGTCGAGGAGGACTCGCTGCACGCGCAGACGCTCGCCGTCGCCTCCGACCTGCCCGCGCGCCCGCTCGTCCTCGGCGGCTGCTGCTGCTCGCACATCGGGGCGGTCGAGGGTCTCGCCGCCCGGCACGGGCGCATCGGAGTCGTCTGGCTGGACGCGCACGGCGACCTGAACACGCCCGAGAGCTCGCCCTCCGGCGACGAGTGGGGGATGCCGCTGCGCATGCTGCTCGACGGCGGCGCGATCGAGCCGGGCGACGTCGCCCTCTGGGGCGCGCGCAACCTCGACCCGCCGGAGGTGGAGTTCATCGCAGCCGCCGGCATCCGCGGCGATCCGGCCGCCGTGCTCGAGCGGGTGCGGCGGGTCTACGTCGCGCTCGACTGCGACGTGCTCGACCCCGGCGAGATGGCCGTGTTCATGCCGGAGCCGGACGGCCCCTCGCTCGCGGACGTGGAGGCGCTCCTGATCGGGATCCGCGAGCGCGGCGCCGTCGTCGGGGCCGGCTTCACCGGGCTTGTCCCCGACCCGGCGAACGTCGAGAAGGTCGAGCGTCTCGCCACCGCGCTCGGATTCTGATCGCGGCGCAACCAGCGTCGCGCGGGACAGGTCTAAGCTAGCGAGGTGGCCAAGATCGACGTCTCGATCGAGACCAACGACCTGCCGGCGCCGCCGCCGAAGCATCCGAACACCTGTCCGAGCTGTCACTCCCACTACCGGGACGACGAGCTGGAACGCTCGCTCTGGGTCTGCGGCCACTGCGGGCACCACTTCGCCATGCGCGCGCGCGACCGGATCGCGTGTCTCGCCGACCCAGGCTCGTTCGTGGAAGAGGCGGCCGACCTCCACTCCGAGGATCCGCTCGGCTTCTTCGACCTGCGGCCCTACACGGAGCGGCTGGCGGAGGCGGAGATGTCGACCGGTCTCGCGGACGCGATCGTGATCGGGCAGGCGACCCTCGACGGCCGCCAGACCGAGCTCGCGGTCATGGACTTCGCCTTCATGGGCGGCTCGATGGGGAGCGTCGTCGGCGAGAAGCTCTCGCGCGCCTGCGACTCCGCCGCCGAGCGGGGAGTGCCGTTGATCGCCGTTACGAGCTCGGGCGGCGCGCGCATGCAAGAGGGGATCCTCTCGCTCATGCAGCTCCCGAAGACGGTGTGCGCGGTCGAGGATCTGCACGACGCGGGACAGGCGATGATCGTCGTCATGACCCACCCGACCACCGCCGGGGTGCTCGCGAGCTTCGCCAGCCTGGGCGACGTTCTGCTCGCCGAGCCGGGCGCGCTGATCGCCTTCACGGGGCCGCGCGTCGTGCAGCAGACGACGCGCGAGAAGCTGCCCGACGACTTCGGTCTCGCCGAGCAGAACCTCCGCTTCGGCCACCTCGACGCGATCGTGCCCCGACCCGAGCTGCGCCCGACCCTCTCCCGGCTCCTGAGGTTGCTCGATGCCCCCCAGTGAGCACGAGCTGCGGCTGCGCGAGCGGCTGAGCCGGCTCAAGTCCCTGCCGCTGCTCGGCGGCGCGAAGCTCTCCGGCGAGCTCGAGCGGCTACAGCGCCAGCTCGAGCGGATCGCCGCCGAGCCGACCGACGAGGAGATCTGGCGCTCCGTCCAGCTCGCCCGCCACGAGCAGCGGCCCTACACGCTCGACTACGCCGAGCGGCTGCTCGATGACTGGTTCGAGCTGCACGGCGACCGCGGCCTGGCGGACGACGGCGCGATGGTGATCGGGCTCGGCAAGCTCGGCGGACGGACGGTGACGCTCGTCGGGCAGCAGAAGGGGCGTGACATCCAGGAGCGGACGCGGCGCCAGTTCGGGATGCCGTACCCGGAGGGCTACCGGAAGGCGATACGCGCGTTCGAGCTGGCGGAGCGGTTGCGCACCCCGGTCGTCTCTCTCGTCGACACCCCGGGCGCCTACCCGGGCGTCGCGGCCGAGCAGCACGGTCAGGGCGGCGCGATCGCGCGCTCGCAGGCGGCGATGGCGCGGCTGACGGTGCCGACCGTGGCGTGCGTGATCGGCGAGGGCGGTTCCGGCGGTGCGGTCGCGATCGCGCTCGCCGACCGCGTGCTGATGCAGGAGAACGCCATCTACTCGGTCATCTCCCCGGAGGGATGTGCCGCGATCCTGTGGCGCGACGCCGGGCAGGCTCAGAAGGCCGCCGCCGCGTTTAAGCCGGACGCGAGGCATTGCCTGGAGCTGGGCGTGATCGACGGCATCGTCCCCGAGCCCGAGGGCGGCGCGCATACCGACCACGACGAGGCGGCGCGGCTGCTCGGCGAGTCGCTGCGCGAGGCGCTCGACGAGCTGGACGGCGTTCCCGGCGAGGAGTTGCGACGGCGGCGGCGCGCTCGCTTCCGCTCGCTCGGCGTCTACGCCTAGAGGTTTTAGCACGTTGGCATAGATTCTCAGCGGGCTTCGCGCACGCTGTCCACACCGTCCACAGGCTTTTCCCCCATCCGAGGGTGATCGGATCGGGGTCCATGAGGTCGCGCGCGCTCTCCGGATGGGGCAGACTCCCGAGCACCGGCACCGCCGATCGGGGGTCGTCGCCCGTGCGCCGTCGAGGAATTCGCACCGTGTACCTGATCGGGCTCATCGCGCTCGTCCTCGAGATCGTCTCCGGCTGCGGGGTGCGCTAGTGCGCACGACGAGGGAGGAGTCGCGTCTGCGGTGGCTGACGAGGAGGCTCCCGTGGCGGGCCCGCAGTCCGGCCGACCTGGCGAAACGGCGCGTCCAGGCGTCGCTGCTCGTGCTCCTGCTGTTGCTCGCCGCCGCGCTCGCCGCCGGCGTCCTCTCGGCATTCAGCCTCTACCGCTCCGCGGAGAACCGCTACGTCCAGATTGTCTTCCCGCTGCGAGCGGCCGTCCGCGACCTCTCCCTCGGGATGCTGGAGGAGGAGAACGGGCTGCGCGGCTACGTGATCACGGGCGACCGCCGGAGCCTCGCGCCGTACTTCGCCGGCCGCGAGGCCGTCGAGGCCGACCTCGCGCAGATCGCTCGGCTCACGCGCGGACGGCCACAGCTCGCATCGCGGCTCGACGAGCTCCGCACGGAGATCCGGCCGCTCCACGGCTACTACGACCGGCTGATCACGTTCGTCGCCGACGGGCCCGCCGGGCGGCGAGCGGCCCGCGCCGACGTGCTCGCCAACGAGCCGCTCTTCGCCCGCTTCAACCGCACGGCGAGGCAGATGCAGAGCGACATCGACGCGCTCCTCGAGACGACGCGCGCCAGCCAGCGTGCGACGTTCCGTCGCTCCGTCGCAACGCTCGTCGTGGCCGGCTTCCTCGGGCTCGCGATCGCCACCACGCTCCTCGTGAGCGTCCCGGGACGGCTGCGCGAGCTGTACCTCGCCGAGGAGCAGGCGCGGCAGCGGGCCGAGAGCGGCGCGAACGCGGCGCGAGCGCTCGGGTACGTCTCGGACGCCGTCGTGCTCGTCGACGACGAGGAGCGCATCCGCTCCTGGAACGCCGCCGCGGAGCGCCACTTCGGCGTCGGGCTCGGGCATGCGCTCGGGCGACACGCCGTGGACGTGATCCCGGAATACGAGCGCCTCGTGCGCGCCGCCGGCGAGGCCGTGCGGGTCGAGGTCGACGGCGAGGAGCGCTGGTTCTCCGCGACAGCGAGCGTGTTCGAGGGCGGGCACGTCTTGACGGCGCGCGACGTCACCGAGGCACAGTCTCTCGAGCAGGCGCGTACGGACTTCGTCGCCACCGCGTCGCACGAGCTGCGCACGCCGCTGACCTCGATCTACGGCGCTGCGCAGACGCTGCTCGGGCGCAGCGACCTTCCCGAGCCGCGTCGCCTCGAGTTGCTGCGCATCATCGAGCAGGAGTCGACCCAGCTGGCGCGGATCGTCGAGCAGCTCCTCCTGAGCGCCCGGCTCACCCGCGGGACGCTCGTCGACGACGCGGCGCCGTGCGACGTGCGCGCCCTGTGCGAGCGCGTGCTCGCCGCCGCGGAGGCGCGCAAGCCTGCGCACACGACGCTCGCGCTCGTCGCCCCCGACCACGTGCCGCCGCTTCTGTGCGACGAGGGGCTGCTGCGGCAGGTGCTCGGCAACCTCGTCGACAACGCGCTCAAGTACTCGCCGAACGGCGGCCGGGTCGAGCTTCGCCTCGCGGACGCTCCCGATCGCCTGCGGATCGAGGTGCAGGACGAGGGGCTCGGCATCCCGCACTCCGAGCAGACGCGGATCTTCGAGCGCTTCTACCGGCTCGACGCGGACATGACGCGCGGCGTGGGCGGCTCCGGCCTCGGCCTGCACATCGCGCGGGAGCTCGTCCTGCGGATGGGCGGTACGATCGGCGTCGAGTCGACGCCGGGGGAAGGCTCGACGTTCACCGTCACGCTGCCGCGGCTCGCGAACGCGTAGCGCTCGCGGCGCGCTCAGCCGAGCCGCTGCGGATGCCCGGGCCGACCCGGCTCGAGCCGTCGTCGTCGCTCCGCCGGCTCGAGCGTCGCGTCGACCGCCTCCAGCTCGTTCCGCCCGCGCGACGGGTCTCGGGTCTACGGGGAGCGAGCGGCGCCGCACTCGATCGGGAGCGGCAGCGTGAGGCAGGTCGGGCCGCCGTCGCCTTTGCGCGAGATCTCCTCGCCCTCGTACACGACCACCTCGACGCCTGCGCGGGCGAGGCGGCGGCGCGTGCGGTCGTTGCCCGCGAGCGCGAGCCCGACCCGCGGCGCGAGCGCGAGCACGTTCGGCCCCATCGTCTCGAGCTCCTCGTCCGGGACGCCGACGAGCTCGATCCCGCGCGCCCTGAGCA
>JADGHP010000249.1 GCA_019683855.1 Thermoleophilia bacterium | reverse complement strand
GCGAGCGCGAGCGCGAGCACGCTGCCAAGCCTGACAGAGACGCCCGCCCGCCGCGCCTCACGTGTCGCCGCCGGGCGCGGACAGCCGGTGCAGCGTCACCGCCGGCTGCTCCGCGCCCCGCCGCGACCGAACCCGGAAGCTGCAACGGATGCGCTCGAGGAAACCGCCCGCGAACGGCCGGCCCGGGTCGGCGAGGAGCGCCTCGGGGCCGAGACGCGGCAGCAGCCGCTCGAGCTGCTCCGCGTTCCGGCGCTCGTAGAGGAGGTCGGCGCCGAGCACGAGATCCCACGGCGCCTCGCGCAGCAGCGGCTCCGGCTCGTCCCAGCGCACGCGCTCCGCGCGCAGCGCCACGCCGTTTCGCTCCGCGTTGCGGCGCAGCAGGCGGACCGCGTCCGCGGCCCAGTCGGTGGCGAGCACTTCCGCCCCGCGGAGCGCCGCCGCGAGCGACGGCAGCCCGAGCCCGCACCCCAGCTCGAGCACGCGCCGCCCGCGCAGGTCGAGCGCCGCCACCGCCTGCGCGAGCGCGACGCCGCTCGGCCACAGCTCCGCCCAGTAGGGCAGGAACTCGTCCTCGTCGAAGGCCGCCTCGTCGATCAGCTCGTCCGCGCTCGGCGGCCGCAGGAGCGAGACCCGCCGCCCGGCGAGCTCGAAGGCCTCCTCCACGAGCGCCGGAGCGGCGCGCGCCGGAATCGCGCCCACTCGAGACACGAAGACGACGCTAGCCGATACCGTCGAGGGCATGCGCTACCGGCAGCTCGGCTCGAGCGACCTCCGGGTCTCGGAGATCAGCCTCGGCTCCTGGCTCACCTACGGCGGCGGCGTGCCGCGCGAGCGGGCGGAGGCGTGCATCGCGAAGGCCTTCGAGGTCGGGATCACCTTCTTCGACACCGCCAACGTCTACGCCGGCGGCCGCGCGGAGGAGCTCCTCGGCGAGGCGCTCGCTGGGCGCCCGCGCGACTCGTACGTGCTCGCCACCAAGCTCTACTTCCCGATGCCCGACGGCGGCCGGGGCCTCTCGCGCGAGCAGATCTTCGCACAGCTCGACGCCTCGCTCGCGCGGCTGCGCACCGACTACGTCGACCTCTACCAGTGCCACCGCTACGACTGGGAGACGCCGCTCGAGGAGACGATGGAGGCGCTCACCGAGGTGGTGCGCCAGGGGAAGGTGCGCTACCTCGGCTTCAGCGAGTGGCCGGTCGAGAAGATCCGCGAGGCGACCGAGATGGCCGGCGTCGAGCGCTTCGTCTCCAGTCAGCCGCAGTACTCGATGCTCTGGCGCGGGCCGGAGCGCGACGTGATCCCCTACTGCCGCGAGCACGGCATCTCGCAGATCGTCTGGTCGCCGCTCGCCCAGGGGATCCTGACCGGCAAGTACCGCCCCGGCGAGGCGCCGCCGCCCGACAGCCGCGCCGCCTCCCCCGCCATGAACGCCTTCATGGCCAAGGCGAGCGACCGGGCGCTGCTCGAGCGGGTGCAGCGGCTGCGGCCGCTCGCGGACGAGCTCGGGGTCACGATGGCGCAGCTCGCGCTCGCGTGGGTGCTGCGCGAGCCGAACGTCGCCTCCGCGATCGTCGGCGCCTCGCGGCCCGAGCAGGTGGCCGACAACGCGGCCGCCTCCGGGATCGAGCTCGACGCGGAGACGCTGCGACGGATCGACGAGATCCTCGGCCCGAGCGTCGCCTGGGAAGGCCCGGCGTCCTCGCGCGGCCTCTCGTAGCGTCGCGCCTGAAGCGGCGAAGCGGGAGGCCCGCCCCGGCCCGGGCGCGCCGCGACCTCCGCGTGTCGCCGCCCGAGCGCGCCGCGCGCCGCTACGGCTCCCGCACGACCTTGCCGGGATTCATGATCCCGTTCGGGTCGAGCAGCCGCTTGATGTCGCGCATGAGCGGCAGCAGGTCGCCGTGCTCGCGCTCGAGGTAGTCGAGCTTGCCGAAGCCGATCCCGTGCTCGCCCGTGCAGGTGCCGCCGCGTGCGAGCGCGTCCTCGACGAGCGCCGCGTTCAGCGAGGCGGCGCGCTCCACCGAGGCGGCGTCGTCGGGGTCGAGGAGGAAGGCGACGTGGAAGTTGCCGTCGCCCGCGTGCCCGACGATGCCGCCGCGCAGGCCCGAGGCGTCGAGCGCGCTGCGCGCGTGCTCGAGCGCGGCGGCGAGCTCCGAGACGGGGACGGCGACGTCCGTCGTCATCGCCTTCGACCCCGGGGAGAGCGCGAGCGAGGCGAGCAGCGCGTGGTGGCGCGCCTCCCACATCCGGGCCCGCGCGGTCGGGTCGCTCTCCGCCTCGAGCGCGGTCGCGCCCTCCTCCTCGAGCAGCTCCCGCGCGGTGGCGAGGTCCCCGGCGACGCCCGCCTCGCT
>JADGHP010000248.1 GCA_019683855.1 Thermoleophilia bacterium | reverse complement strand
CGAGCGCTGGGCGACCGTCTACTTCACGCTCAAGGACCCCTCCGACGGCTCGTGCGTCCGTGTGACGATGCCGCGCGGACGCTTCGACGCCCTCCGGCTCGACCTCGCGGACGGCGAGCGCGTCCACGTCTTCGGACGGGCGGAGCTCTACGCCCAGCGAGGCGACTTCGCGCTCCGCGCGCTCACGATCGAGCGGCTCGGCCTCGGCGCCCACCTCGCCGCGCTCGAGCGGCTGAAGGAGCGACTCGCGGCGGAGGGGCTGTTCGCGGCGGAGCGCAAGCGCCCGCTGCCCCTGCTGCCGCGACGCATCGGCCTCGTCACGGGGAACGACGCCGCCGCCAAGCGCGACGTGCTCACGACCATCCAGTCGCGCTTCCCCGGCGCGAGAGTGCTCGTCGCGGAGACGTACGTGCAGGGCCCGCGCGCCGCGGCCGAGATGGTCGGGGCGCTCCGCGCGCTCTGCGAGCAGCCGGAGGTGGACGTGATCGTGCTCGCTCGGGGCGGCGGCAGCTTCGAGGACCTGCTCCCGTTCAGCGACGAGCGGCTCGTCCGCGCCGTCGCGGCCTGCCCGGTGCCGGTCGTCTCCGCGGTCGGGCACGAGCAGGACACGCCGCTCTGCGACCTCGCGGCCGACGTCCGCGCCTCCACGCCCACGATGGCCGGGAAGCTCGTCGTCCCGGAGCTGGATCAGTTGTGCGGCAAGCTCGACCGCTCACGCGAGGCGCTCGGCCGCTGCGTCCGCCGCACGCTCGAGCGGGACGCGCAGCGTCTCGAGCGAGCGGCGGAGCGGCTGCGGGCGGCGCCACGCCGCGCTCTCGAGCGAGAGAGCCTGCGCGTCGAGCGTGCGCGCGAGCGCCTTCGCGACGCGCCCGCGCTCGCGGTCGAGCGCAAGCGGGCGGCGCTCGAGACGACCGCCGGCAAACTCGCTGCGTTGTCTCCAAAGGCGACATTGCGCCGAGGGTACGCGATCGTCCGGACGGACTCGCGCCTGGTCGTCTCGAGCTCGGACGTCGACGTCGGCGCGCGGATCGAGGTCACGGTCGCCGAGGGCGCGTTCGGCGCCAGGGTGGAGGACGTCTCGTGAGCGGGGCCGAGCTCACCTTCGAGCAGGCGCAGGCCGAGCTGGAGCAGATCGTCGAGCGGCTCGAGCAGGGCCAGGCGTCGCTCGACGAGGCGCTCGCGCTCTGGGAGCGGGGCGAGGAGCTGTACGCGCTCTGCCGCGCGAAGCTCGACGCGGCGCAGGGGAAGGTCGAGGAGCTAGCGCGTCGCGTCGAGGAGTCGCGCCCCCAACCCGAGCCCTAGCTCCTCGAGGTCGCCGGCGGAACGCGCCGGGTCGCCGGAGAGCGCGACCGTCTCAACCTCCGGGATCGGCTCGACGACGCGACCGCCGAAGACGACGACGGGCGTCCCCGCCGCGAGGCAGCGGCGCACGACCTCCGCCGGAGCCTTCCCTTCGCGCGTCGTCCCGTCCACCGTCCCCTCCCCCGTGACGACGAGGTCCACGCCGCGCGGGTCGAAGCCGGCGAGGTCGAGGACGGCCGGCGCGCCCGGGACGAGCTCGGCGCCGAGGGACGCGAGCGCCGCGCCGAGCCCGCCGGCGGCCCCGGACCCGGGCAGCTCGGCGTACGGCGCCAGCTCCGCCCGCTCGCGCAGCCGCCGCTCCAGCTCCTCGACCTGCTCTCGCGTCGCGCCCTTCTGCGGCCCGAACAGGCGGGGCGCGTCGTAGAGGCGCGTCGACACGTCGCAGAGGACACGCGTCGGCGCCGGCAGGGCCGTGAGCGCCTCGAGCAGCCCTGCGCCGCCGTCCATGGTCGCCGTGCCCCCGAGCCCGACCACCAGCTCGGGCGCCTCGAGCGACGCGAGCAGCTCCCCGAGCCCGCGGCTCGACGCGCGCAGCACGTCGAGCCGCTCGGCGTCGAACGGAATCACCTCCGCCGCCTCGACCACCGTCCGCTCGGGGAAGACGCGGATGCGGGCGTCGCGCGGACGCCCGAACGCGTCGCGCACCCGGACGCGGCGTAGCTCGCCGCCGGGGATGGCGTCCAGCGTCCCCTCGCCGCCGTCGGCGACCGGCAGCTCGACAGCCACGACGCCCGCCGCCCGCAGCCCGGCCGCGAGCGCGGCCGCCGCGGCCCGGGCGGAGAGCGCGCCCTTGAGGCTAGCCGGGCACGCGAGCGCCCTCGGGGCGCGCACTCTCGGGCTCCTCTTCTCCGTCGTCCCCGATCTCCGCCTGCACGGCGGACGGCATCACTCGCAGCATCGCGAACGAGAGTCCCTCGCGCGCGAGGAAGAGCAGCCCGACGCCGATCCCGACCGACGCCTCGATCGCCTGCAGCCCGAAGCCGTACGCGAC
>JADGHP010000247.1 GCA_019683855.1 Thermoleophilia bacterium | reverse complement strand
GGCGCGCTCGGCCCGGGCCGGATCGAGGCGCGCGAGCTCGAGCAGGAGATGCGCTCGAGCTTCCTCGACTACGCGATGTCGGTCATCGTCTCGCGCGCCCTGCCGGATGTGCGCGACGGCTTGAAGCCCGTCCACCGCCGTGTGCTGTACGGCATGCACGAGGGCGGGCTGCAGCCCAACCGGCCGTACAAGAAGTCGGCGGCCACCGTCGGCGACGTGATGGGGCGCTACCACCCGCACGGCGACGCGGCGATCTACGACACGCTCGTGCGCATGGCGCAGCCGTTCTCGCTGCGCTATCCCCTCGTCGACGGCCAGGGCAACTTCGGCTCGATCGACGACGACCCACCGGCGGCGATGCGCTACACCGAGGCGCGCCTGTCGCGGATTGCGACCGAGCTGCTGCGAGACATCGACGCCGACACCGTCGACTTCGAGCCGAACTACGACGAGTCGCGGCGGCAGCCGTCCGTCCTGCCGTCTCGCTTCCCGAACCTGCTCGTCAACGGCTCCACCGGGATCGCGGTCGGCATGGCGACGAACATCCCGCCGCACCACCTCGGCGAGACGATCGACGCCATCGTCGCGATGATCGACGATCCCGACATCGACGTCGAGGGCCTGATGAAGCACATCAAGGGGCCCGACTTCCCGACCGGGGCGATCATCGTCGGCCGCAGCGGCATCCGCGACGCCTACCGCACCGGGCGGGGCCGGATCGTGATGCGCGCCCGCGCCCACATCGAGGAGCTGCGCGGCGGCCGCTCGGCGATCGTCATCACCGAGCTGCCCTACGGCGTGAAGAAGGGCGGCGAGTCGGGCGTGATCCGCAAGATCGCCGACCTCGTGCAGGAGAAGGTGCTGACCGAGATCTCCGACCTCGCCGACCACTCGGACCGCACCGGGATGCGCATCCAGGTCGAGCTGAAGCGCGACGCGGTGCCGCAGGTGGCGCTGAACAAGCTGTTCAAGCACACGCCGCTCCAGTCCACGTTCGGCTACAACGCCGTCGCGCTCGTCGACGGCGTGCCGCGCACGCTCTCGCTGCTCGAGCTCATCCGCTACTACCTCGACTTCCAGCGCGAGGTCGTCACCCGGCGCTCGAAGTTCGAGCTCCACCAGGCGGAGCGGCGCGCGCACGTGCTCGAGGGCTACCTGATCGCGCTCGACGCGATCGACGCGGTCGTCGCCCTCATCCGCGCCGCCGCCGACACCGACGAAGCCCGGACGCAGCTCCAGGAGCGCTTCTCGCTCAGCGAGATCCAGGCGCAGGCGATCCTCGACATGCGGCTCGCGCGCCTCACCGGCCTCGCGCGCAAGGAGGTCGAGGACGAGCACCGCGACCTCGAGGAGCGGATCGGAGAGCTCCGCGCGATCCTCGGCGACCCGGCGAAGATCGACGGTGTCATCCGCGAGGAGCTGCTCGAGATCAAGCAGATCTACGGCCGGGGCGACGAGCGGCGCACCGAGATCGTCGCCGCCGAGGAGGAGCTCGAGCTCGAGGACCTGATCGCGGAAGAGGACATGGTGATCGCGATCACCCGCTCCGGCTACATCAAGCGGCTCCCCGTCACCACCTATCGCGAGCAGCGTCGCGGCGGCGTCGGGGTGATGGGCATGGAGCTGAAGGAGGACGACTACATCGAGCACCTCTTCGTCGCCTCCACCCACGACTTCATCCTCTTCTTCACGAACGTCGGCAAGGTCTACCGGCTGAAGGTGCACGAGCTGCCGCTCGGCTCGCGCCAGTCGCGCGGGCGGGCGATCGTCAACCTGCTCCCGTTCCGTCAGGACGAGACCGTGCGCGCGGTGATCCAGACGCGCAACTTCGAGGAGGCGCGTTACCTCGTCTTCGCCACCAAGAACGGCGTGGTCAAGAAGACGGAGCTGGCCGCGTACAACACCCCGCTGAAGGCGGACGGGATCATCGCGATCAAGATGCGCGAGGGCGACGAGCTCGTCGGCGTCCGCCACTCGTCGGGCGACGACGACATCCTCATGGTCTCGAAGAAGGGCCAGGCGATCCGCTTCAGCGAGCGCGACGTGCGTCCGATGGGCCGCGACGCGTCGGGCGTGGCGGGCATGAAGCTGCGTCCGGGCGACGAGGTGATCTCGATCAACATCGCCGAGGACGACGCCGACCTGCTCGTCGTTACCGAGAACGGCTACGGCAAGCGCACCCGCATCTCCGAGTACCCGCGCAAGGGCCGTGGCGGCATCGGCGTCAAGACCGTGCAGCTCAGCGAGGCGCGCGGGCACCTGGCCGGCTCGCGCGTCGTCCGGGACGGCTACCAGGTGATGCTGATCTCGACGCGCGGCACCGTGATCCGCATCCCGGTGGCGGACGTCAAGCG
>JADGHP010000246.1 GCA_019683855.1 Thermoleophilia bacterium | reverse complement strand
CGGGATCGGCTGCTTGTCGTTCGCCCGGCCGCCGAGCTCGCGGATCCTCGCGATCGTGGCGTCGATGTCGTCGGTGTCGAAGTAGACGTCGAGATGGCCCGTCCGCTCCTCGGAGCGGTACAGGCCGCCGCCCTGGTCGTCGCCGGTCCTGAACAGACGGTAGTCGATGCCCGGAACGCCCGAGTCACCGAACTCCCAGCCGAAGACGCCGCCCCAGAACGTCTGCGCGCGGTCGACGTCGGCCGCCCGAATCTCGACGTGAACGAGCTTTCCCGCCATCGCTCCTCCTTTCGCGAACGGGAGTAGTCTCCCACCGCCGGCGGCGGAAAACACGTCCAGGAGGGGAAGCGATGTACCGGGTGATCGTGCTGTACGAGCAGGAGCCGGACGCCGAGCAGTACGCGGCGCACGCGGAGCTGTGCGCGCGGGCGCCGAACGGCGTCTTCCGGCACGGGCGGATCGCGGGCGCGCCGACGGGAGAGCCCGCGCACGCCTACTACGCCGAATGGGAGTTCGCCGACGAGCGGGCCTTCGACGCCTTCGTCTCGAGCGAGCTGTTCCGGGAGACGGGCAAGGACGCGTACGCGCGCGGCCTGCCCCTGCCGTCGGTCGAGTACCTCGAGCTCCGGCGATGAGCCAGCCCGACGCACCGCGCCCAGTCGACCCGGCGGAGCTTCGGTTCGAGCGCATCCGCTACGAGAAGTCCGGCTACCGGGCGACGATCACGCTCGCGCGGCCGGAGGTGCTGAACGCCTTCGACTTCAAGATGCTGCGCGAGATTGCGCGCGCGTGCGAGGACGCGAGCTGGGACGACGAGATCCGCGTGGTGGTGGTTACCGGCGAGGGGCGCGCCTTCTGCGTCGGCGCCGACCTGCGCAGCTGGGGCGCCGAGCTCGTCGACAACCCGCGCGCGTACTGGAAGTGGTTCGGCGCCTTCAAGGACATGCACGATCGGCTGCGGGAGATCGGCAAGCCCACCGTCGCGCGCATCCAGGGCATCGCCGTCGGCGGGGGCAACGAGCTACAGATGGCGTGCGACCTCGCCGTGATGGTCGACGACGCCTACATCCGCCACGTCGGGCCGGAGCACGGCTCGGTGCCGGCGGGCGGCGCGACGCAGTGGCTGCCGATCACGATCGGCGACCGGCGCGCCCGCGAGGTCTTGTTCCTCTGCGAGAAGGTCACGGCGCGGCAGGCGCTCGAGTGGGGGTTGGTCAATCGCGTGTGCCCGCGCGCGGAGCTCGACGCGGTCGTGGACGAGCTGTGCGAGAAGCTGGCCGCGAAGCTGCCGCAGACGATCCGCTACACGAAGCAGCAGCTCAACTGGTGGCGCGACGTCTCCTGGCACGAGACGATCGGCCACGCGCGCGAGTGGCTCTCCCTGTCGATGCTGAACGCCGAGGCGAAGGACGCGATCAACGCCTTCCTCGAGCGCCGCGATGGGTGAGCGGGGCGACCCGCCACGTGCCCGTTGTAGGCTCCGCGCCATGGCCGAGGTCGAGGTCACGCGCGACGGCGCCGTCCAGACGATCACCCTCAACCGCCCGGACGTCCTCAACGCGTTCAACCGGGCGCTGCACGCGGGGCTCCGCGACGCGCTGACGCAGGCGCGCGACCCCGAGGTGCGCGCGGTCGTAATCACCGGCGCGGGTCGCGGCTTCTGCGCCGGCCAGGACCTGAAGGAGTTCGGCGAGATGCCGAACATCGGCGCCGGGCTGCGCGAGACCTACCACCCGAACGTGCTCGCCATCCGGGCGCTCGAGAAGCCGGTGATCGCGGCGGTCAACGGCGCGTGCGCGGGCGCCGGGCTGTCGCTCGCGTGCGCCTGCGACCTCCGCATCGCCTCGGACGCAGCGACGTTCGTCCCCGGCTTCGTCGGCATCGGGCTCGTCCCCGACTCCGGCGGCACGTTCTTCGTCCACCGGCTGCTCGGCGCGGGGCGCGCGTTCGAATGGATGACCTCGAACCGGCGTCTCTCCGCCGCCGAGGCGTACGCCTGGGGGCTCGTCTCGGAGGTGGTCGAGGCGGACGCCTTCCCGGCGCGGGTCGCCGAGCTCGCGGCGACGCTCGCCGCCGGGCCGACGCGCGCGATCGGGATGACGAAGCGCCTCTTCGACCACGCCGACACGGCGACGCTCGAGGAGCAGCTCGAGCTGGAGGCGCAGCTGCAGGCGGCCGCGGCGGCGAGCGAGGACTTCCGCGAGGGCGTGGCCGCGTTCGTCGAGAAGCGCGCGCCCGCGTTCCGGGGACGCTAGGGCGTCGCGCTGACCCGGAGGCCGACGGCCGCCGCTGCTCGGGCGCTTCACGGTGAGGTCGCAGGTGCGCTCAGCGGCGGCATCGGCGCTGGCTCGGCCGCCTTCACGGCCTTGACGATCGCGGCGTGCATGCCGTCCGCG
>JADGHP010000245.1 GCA_019683855.1 Thermoleophilia bacterium | reverse complement strand
TGGGCGCACCTGGGATCGAACCAGGGACCTCTCGCGTGTGAAGCGAGCGCTCTCCCGCTGAGCTATGCGCCCCGGGGGCCACTACTGTAGCCGCTCGCGCGCTGCGCGGCGGCGCTCGGGCGCCCGTCGAGCGCGCGGCCGCGCCGGTAGGTTCTCGCCGGTGCGGAGGCTCGAGGGTCGTCACGTCGTCGTCACGGGAGCGGGGCGCGGGATCGGGAAGGCGATCGCGCTGCGGCTCGCCCAGGAGGGGGCGCGCCTCAGCCTGCTCGCGCGCGGCGTCGAGGCGCTCGAGCGCACCGCCGAGGAGGTCGGGGGCGCCTTCACGGCCCGCGCGGATATCCGCGACGCCCGCCAGGTCGAGCGCGCCTTCGCCGCCGCCGCCCGCGCCAACGGCCCGGTGCACGCGCTCGTCGCCAACAGCGGCGTCGGCGGGCCCAACGAGCCGGGAGAAGGCGACCGCTTCCTCGAGCTCGTCGAGACGAACCTCGTCGGCACCTACCGGTGCGTCCGCGCCGCGCAGCGCCGCTTGGCGCCGGGGCCGGAGCGGCGCGACATCGCTGTCGTCTCCTCGATCCTCGCCCGGATCGGCGTTCCCGGCTACACGGGCTACTGCGCCTCGAAGGCGGGCCTGCTCGGGCTCGTCCGCGCGCTCGCGGCCGAGCTCGCGCCCGAGAACGTCCAGGTGAACGCGATCTGCCCCGGCTGGGTTGATACGGACATGGCCTGGGAGGGCATCGACCTGATGGCTGAGGCGATGGGCGTCACCCGGGAGGACGCCTACCGGGAGGCGATGCGCGACGTGCCGCTGCGGCGGATGTCGCAGCCGGAGGACGTCGCCGGGACGGTCGCGTGGCTACTCTCGCCCGACGCGCGCGGCGTCACCGGACAGGCGATCGACCAGAACGGCGGCGCGGTGATGCCGTAGCACGGCGGCGAGCGCGGCCGCGCACAGCCCCGCGGAGATGAGGAACGGCGCGGTGTCGCCGGTCGCCGAGGCGAGCGCCCCGCCGGCGGCCGGCCCGACGAGCGCGCCGGTCGCCCAGGCCGCGTTCATGAGGCCGAACGCCATCCCCTGCGGGAGCGCGGCGCGCTCGGCGCCGTCGGCGATCAGCGCGAACGCCGGGGTGAAGAGGACGCCGTAGGCGGCGGCGCCGACGATGATCAGTGGCACGTACAGGAGCGGCCGCGGGCTCGCGGAGAGCGCGAGCGCGACGAGCGCGCCGAGCGCGAGCGACCAGCGCACCGGCGGCATCCGCCCGCGGCGGTCGGAGATCCGTCCGACGACCGGCGAGAGCGACGCCTCGAGGCCGGCGCCGACGAGCCAGACGACGCCGATCGCCGACGCCCCCCAGCCGGCGTCCGAGAGCCGCAGCGGCCCGAGCACCGAGACGACGCCGAACAGGAACGCCGGCAGCCCCATCAGCGCCAGCCCGCCGAGGAAGAGCCTGCTGCGCAGCGCGCGCGCCACCGCGGCCGCGGACGGCTGCTCGGGCGAGATCGGCTGCAGCCGTAGCGTCCAAGCCGCCAGCGCGAGCGCGGCCGTCGCGAGCGCGGTGAAGATCGCCTCGCGACCGGCGAGCGCCGCGACCGCGCCCACGACCGGCCCGAAGAGCGCGCCGAAGACGGCGGCGCCCATCGCGCTCCCGATCATCTCGCCGCGGCGGTCGCGCGGCGCCGCGGCGAGCAGCCACGCGAACGAGCCCGCCCAGGTGAAGGCGCTCGCGCACCCCTGCACGAAGCGCGCCGCAACGAGCGTCCAGAAGCCGCCGGCGAAGGCGAAGCCGAGGCTCGCGACCCCCATCAGGGCCAACCCGACCAGCACGGCGCGCCGCGCGCCGAGCCGGGCCGCGCCCACGCCGCCGGGGATCCCGCCGACGAGCGCGCCCGCCGCATACGCCCCGACGAGCGCCCCCGCCTGGCCCTTCGAGAGGCCCAGATCGTCCGCGAAGCGTGGCAGGAGCGGCGTCAGCGCCGCGTAGAGCATCGTGTCGACCCAGACGAGGGCAGCGACGAGCAGGAGGAGGCGGCGGGGGTGGCGCATGGCGCCAGGGTATGCGCGCGTCGACGGTGTGCGCGTGACGATCGGATGCGCGGCGGCGCGAGGAGCGGCGCCTGCTCGCCGCCTGATCTGAGACAATGCCGCTGTGCTGCTCGCGGTGCTCTCCACCGGACACAAGATCGGACTGGCCGTCGTCGCCGGGGCGTTCATCGCGTTCGCCCTCGTCTCGTCGTTCGTCGCCCCGCGTCGCAGGCCCGACTTTCCCGGGCGCGCCGGGTTGAGCGTCTTCGTGATCGCCTGCTTCGCCTTCTTCGCCGCCATGATCGCCGCGGTGGAGGTCTTCGGCGCCGAGAGCGAGGCGAAGGCGGGCCAGGAGGCCGCCGCGGCTCCCGCCGAGAGCGCGGGCG
>JADGHP010000244.1 GCA_019683855.1 Thermoleophilia bacterium | reverse complement strand
GGCTCTCCGACGCCGAGCTCGCGGGCAAGACCGTCGAGTTCCGGCAGCGGCTCGAGAACGGCGAGTCGCTCGACGATCTCCTCTTCGAGGCGTTCGCCGCCGTCCGCGAGGCGTTCAAGCGCACCCTCGGCGTCCGCCTGTTCGACGTCCAGGTGATGGGCGGGATCGTTCTGCACGAGGGCGACATCGCCGAGATGAAGACCGGCGAGGGCAAGACGTTCGTCGCCGTGCAGGCGCTGTACCTGAACGGCCTCACCGGCCGCGGCGCGCACCTCGTCACCGTCAACGACTACCTGGCGAAGCGCGACCAGGAGTGGACGAAGCCCGTCTACGAGGCGCTCGGGATGCGCACCGCGTACATCGAGAACATGATGCCCTTCGGCCCCCGCAAGGAGGCCTACCTCGCCGACGTCACCTACGGGACGAACTCCGAGTTCGGCTTCGACTACCTGCGCGACAACATGGCCGTCTCGCTCGACGGCGTCGTCCAGCGCGGCCACGTCTACGCGATCGTGGACGAGGTCGACTCGATCCTGATCGACGAGGCGCGCACCCCGCTCATCATCTCCGGCGAGCCCGAGACGGCCGCGCAGATCTACTACGACTTCGCGCGCGTCGCGAAGCAGCTCGTCCCGTACCAGGCGAAGCCCGGCGACCCCAAGGGCGCCGCCGAGGCCGCGGGCGCCGACTACGAGTACGACGAGAAGCACAAGACCGTCGCCGTCACCGAGCAGGGCGTCGCGAAGGTCGAGCGGGCGCTGCGGATCGACAACCTGTACGCGCCGCAGAACCAGCAGCTCGTCAACCACCTGATCCAGGCGCTCAAGGCGCAGTCGCTCTACCACCGCGACGTCGACTACGTGATCCAGGACGGCGAGGTGAAGATCGTCGACGAGTTCACCGGCCGGATCATGGAGGGCCGCCGCTGGAGCGAGGGTCTGCACCAGGCGATCGAGGCGAAGGAGGGCGTCCGCATCCAGGAGGAGCACCAGACGCTCGCGACGATCACGCTCCAGAACTACTTCCGCCTCTACGAGAAGCTCGCCGGCATGACCGGCACCGCGAAGACCGAGGAGAAGGAGTTCGTCGAGATCTACGGCCTCAACGTGGTCGAGATCCCGACGAACGTGCCGGTCGTGCGCCGCGACGAGCAGGACCTCGTCTTCAAGACGAAGGAGGGGAAGTTCGCCGCCGTCGTCCGCGACATCAAGGAGCGCCACGCGAAAGGCCAGCCGGTGCTCGTCGGCACGATCTCGGTCGAGACCTCGGAGTACCTGTCGAAGCTCCTCACGCGCGAGGGGATCCCCCACAACGTCCTGAACGCGAAGGAGCACGCGCGCGAGGCGGAGATCATCAAGGACGCGGGGCAGGTCGGCGCGGTCACGATCGCGACGAACATGGCCGGCCGCGGCGTCGACATCAAGCTCGGCGAGGGCGTCCGCGAGCTCGGCGGCCTGTACGTGCTCGGCACCGAGCGGCACGAGTCGCGCCGGATCGACAACCAGCTCCGCGGCCGGGCGGGCCGTCAGGGCGACCCCGGCGAGTCGCGCTTCTACCTCTCCGGCGAGGACGACCTCGTCCGCCTGTTCGCCGGCGACCGGATCCGCTCGATCATGGAGCGGTTCAAGATCCCCGACGATCAGCCCATGGAGGCGAAGATCCTGAGCCGGCAGATCGAGGGCGCGCAGAAGAAGGTCGAGGAGCAGAACTTCGTCATGCGCAAGAACGTCCTCCGCTACGACGACGTCCTCAACCGGCACCGCCAGCGGATCTACGAGCAGCGCCGCCAGGTGCTCGAGGGGGAGGACCTCTCCGAGCAGATCAAGCTGTGGATCGACGAGGTGATCGAGGACACGGTCCTCCAGTACACGCAGGAGGAGTACCCCGAGGACTGGGACCTGGAGGCGCTCACGAACGCGATGGCGGCGCTCTACCAGACCGAGATCACGGCGCAGGAGCTGCGCGAGGACCTGCCCGAGATCACGCGCGAGGCGCTGATCGAGGAGTTCCAGGCGGACGCGCGCGACGAGTACGAGGCGAAGGAGGAGGAGTTCGGCTCGGAGCTGATGCGCGAGCTCGAGCGCTTCCTCGTCCTCCAGGTCGTCGACGTCCGCTGGCGCGAGCACCTCGAGAACATGGAGTACCTGCGCGAGGGCGTGCACCTGCGGGCGATGGCGCAGAAGGACCCCCTCGTCGAGTACACCGCCGAGGGCGAGCGCATGTTCACGGAGCTGGGGCGGGCGATTCGCGCCGAGGTCGTGCTCCACCTCTTCCACGCCGAGCTCCAGCCCGTGGAGGACGGCGGCGCCCCGCCCGAGCTCGTGCCGGAACCGGTCGGGCCCGGTGCGGGCGGAGGCGACGGCCGGCTCCGCTACGAGCACGAGACGACCGCCGGCGCCGCCGCGCTCGCGGCGGCGGGGGCGGGCGAGGCGACGGGCCGGGCAGGAGGCGCCGCCGCGGGCGCGGG
>JADGHP010000243.1 GCA_019683855.1 Thermoleophilia bacterium | reverse complement strand
CTCGGGCGGGCCGGCGGGCGCGCCGCCGCGACGCGTGCGGATGCGGGGCAGGCTCGGCACCGGTACTGAGGGGGTCGACGGTCGCCAACGCGGTCACGGTTCGACATCTTACCCCGAACCGGCTGCCCGCTCCGCGGGCCGCCCGGGCGAGACGAGGCGCGCGCGGCCCGCGCCGAGCCCGGCGGCCGCCATCGGCGCGCAGCACACGAGCAGAAGCAGGAGCGGCGCGGTCCAGCCGCCTTCAGCGTCGTGCAGCGCTCCCACGACGAGCGGGCCGAGCGCGGCGACGCAGTACCCGATCGCCTGCACCATCCCGGACAACTCGGCGCCGCGCCGTGCGCTCGGCGAGCGGAGCACGATCAGCGTCAGCGCGAGGCTGAACGCGGCGCCCTGGCCGAGCGCATAGAGCGTCACCCAGAGCGGCGCCGCGCCGGGGGCGGCGAGCAAGCCCGCGAGCGCGACCGCCTCGGGCGCGACCGAGACCACCGCGATCGTCCGCTGGTCGCGGGCGCGCGCCGCGAGCACGGGCGCTGCCAGCGACGCCGGGATGCCCGCCAGCGCGTAGACGGAGAGCAGCGCGCCCGCCGTGGCGGCGCCGAAGCCGCCGTCGCGCAGGATCGAGGGGAGCCACGTCAGCCCGCTGTAGAAGACCGCGGACTGGAGCCCGAAGAAGAACGTGAGCTGCCAGGCGAGCGGGTCGCGGAGGAGCGTCCGGAGGTCGCCGGCGCCGCCGCGTACGCCGCCCCCGTGCTCGCCGGCGCGGGCGGCTCCCGCCACGACGAGGAGCGCGACCGCGGCTGGCGCAGCCCACACGGCGAGCGCGCCGCGCATCCCGAGCGCGTCCTCGGCGGGCACGGCGAGCCCGCCGGCGAGCGCCGCGCCCGCGCCGAGCACCCCCGTGTAGAGGCCCATCAGCAGCCCGACGCGTCCCGGGAAGCGCCCCTTGATCACCGCCGGCACGATCACGTTGCCGACCGCGATGCCGGCGCCGGCCGCGGCGGTGCCGGCGAACAGCGCGCCGACCGAGCCGGCGGCGCGCGCGAGCACGCCGCCGCCGACCGCCAGCAGCGCCAACAGCAGCGTCGTCTCGCCGCCCGCCCGCCGCCCGAGCGGGGGCGCTGCGGGCGCGAGCAGCCCGAAGCAGAGCACCGGCAGGCTCGTGAGCAGCCCCGCCACGGTCGAGGACATCCCGGGATCGCGCTCGAGGTCGTCGAGGAGGGGCGGCACGCTCGCCACCGCGATGCGCAGGTTGAAGCCGGTGAGGACGAGTCCGGCGGCGAGGAGCGGCACCCTGCGCACGGGCGCGAGCCTAGCGGCGGCTAGACTCACTGCGACGCGCCCGTAGCTCAGGGGATAGAGCGCGCGCCTCCGGAGCGCGAGGTCGCAGGTTCGATTCCTGCCGGGCGCACTCACCCGTAGGATCCTCGACCACCGGCTGGCGCCCAGACTCGGCCCCGCGCAGCGCGGCGCAGGCGGCAGCGCCGTCGATCCCGGGCAGCATCACGTCGGGCGCGTGGCGCCAACGGACGCGTTCACCGTAGCTTCACCCGCGCTTCCTAGTGTCCGTCACGTGAGCAACCGAAGGAGGAGTGAGATGCGCACGAGGTTGGGGCGGCTGGCTGCAGCGCTCGGGGCAGTCGTCGCCCTCGCGGTCGGCGGCTCGGCGTTCGCCCTGGCAGGCAGCGGCTCGCCCAGCAAGGGCTCGACGGCCCAGCGGCAGCATGTGGTCCGCTCGCACACCGCCGCGCGGCAGCACGCGCGGGGGGTCGTCTTGCGCAAGAGCTCGGAGGACCCGAGCCCGGGCGAGCAGCGCGGTGAGAACGAGTCGTCGTCGTCCGACTCCGACAACGACGCAGCCGCACAGGCGGCCGCCTGCCAGAAGGCCGGGATCGATCCCAACGGGGATCACGTCCAGTACGACGACCAGACCGGCAGCTGCAGTCTCGACACGGGCGGCAACAACGGCCCGTAGGACAGTTCGGCTACCGCGACGTGACGGGCGCCCCGACCGGGGCGCCCGTCCGCGTTCAGGCGGCTCGGGGACGGCAGGCCAGGCGTGCGGGGCGCGGCGGCAGGTCCGCTCGACGGGTGCGCCGCGTAGGCTTGGCCGCCGTGGCCGGGTTCTTTGTCGGGGGAGCGGCGCTGGCGGCGACGGCGTGGCTCGTCGTGGCGTGCCTGCGTCTGGGCTCGCTCGCGGAGCGCCTGCTCGGCTGGTGGCTCGTCGTCTGCGCGGAGGTCGTCGCCGCCGCCGAGGTGCTGTCGCTCGCGCACGCGATCCGCCCGCTCGGGTACGCCCTGTTCGAGGCCGGGGCGCTCCTGATCGCGCTCGCGGCATGGCTCTACCTGGGGCGGCCATGTCCGAGAGGGCTATTGCACATGTGCGCACACGCCCACCTGCACATGGGGACACACGCCCACCGGCGGCCCATGTGGACACATGTGCCGCTCGTCCTGCTCGCGCTCGCGGTCT
>JADGHP010000242.1 GCA_019683855.1 Thermoleophilia bacterium | reverse complement strand
TGGTGGTTCCAGAAATTCTGATCGGTCGCCTTCCGGAAACTCTGAGCCGCGCCGGAGGAAGGAGCGCGGACGATGATGCTGGCGACGGTGATAGCGGCCATGATGCACGCGACGATGGCCGCGGGCGGCGAGGGCGGGCGGGATGTGGGGGACATGCTGCCCCTGCTCAAGCGCCACGAGATCCAGGTCTTGCTCTCGGTCGACATGCCGTTGGCGAAGATCGCCGAGCGCGTGGGTGTGTCGGTCGCGACGGTGAAGCGAGTGCGAAGCGAGTCGCCGGTCGAGCACGTGGACGACAGGGCCGAGCGACGACGACGGCGAGTGGGACGACCGTCGAAGGCAGAGCAGTTCGCCGACGACGTGCGCCGGTGGCTCGCGGAGGAGCCTGAGCTTCCGACGCAGGAGCTGCTCCGGCGCGCGAAGGAGCGCGGCTACAGGGGCGGCAAGAGCGCGTTCTACGCGATGGTCGCGGCTGCGCGCCCGCCGCGCAGCGCTCCGGTCGTCCGGTTCGAAGGCTTGCCCGGCGAGTTCTCCCAGCACGACTTTGGACAGGTCGACGTGCGCTTCGTCGACGGACGCAAGCAGCGCATCCACTTCTTCGCGTCGCGGCTGAAGTACTCGCGCTTCGTCGCGGTCACGGTCGTGCCGAACGAACAGGTGGAGACGCTCGTCCGAACGCTCGTCCGCCACTTCACGTCGTTCGGCGGTGTGCCGCTGCTCGCGGTCTTCGACCGCCCGCGCACCATCGTGGCCAAGAGCGGCCGCGGTCGCGAGGTCGAGGAGTTCAACGCGACGTTCGCGCAGGTGATGCTCGAGCTCGGCGTCGGCGCGGAGATGTGTGCGCCGCGCAGCGGCAACCAGAAGGGCTCCGTCGAGCACCTGGTGAAGTGGGTCAAGAACTCCTTCTTCAAGTGGCGCAAGTTCCTCGACGAGGCGGACCTCGAGGCGCAGCTCGCCGAGTGGGTGCGTGAGGTGAACTTCGAGACGCCGAGCCGCGCGACGGGAGAGATTCCGGAAGCGCGCCGACAGCGCGAGCTCGCGCGCCTGCGCCCCGTGCGCCTCACTCCGGAAACTCTGGCCATCCGCGTTCCCGTCTTCGTCGGCCCCACCGCCGCCGTCTCGTTCGAGGGGCGCACGTACACGATGCCGCCCGAGGCCGCGAACGTCCCGGGCACCGCGTTCGTCTACGAGGACCGCATCCGCATCGTCGCCGGTCGCTACCAGGCCGAGCACCGGCGAGGCGAGGCGGGCGACCCGCCCGCGACGCTCCCCGAGCATCGCGCGGACAAGCTCGCCGCCGTCCACGGAGCTCGCGCTCGACTCTACGAGAAGCGGCAGCAGCTCATCGAGCTCGGCGCCGACGTCGCGACGTTGCTCACCGAGCTCGTGCATCGCGCGCCCAAGCGAGCGAACGAGCACGTCGAGCACCTCTATGCCTTGTACGAAGAGCACGGCGAAGAGGAGCTCCGCGAGGCAATCTCGCGCGCCGTCGCCGCCGGCGAGCTCACCCTCGCCGCGGTCCGCGACGAGCTCGATTCCTCGAGCGACCGAGCGCGAGTCGAGCGTCAGCTCGAGCGAGCGTCGCAACCGCGCGGCGAACGAGCGCGCAACACGACCAAGCCGTCGCGCCGCGCGGAACCGAAGGGAGGCTCGCGATGAGCACCGACCTCGACCCGCTCCTCAAGCGCCTGCACCTCGCGAACGCGCGCCGCACGTGGCGAGACCTCGTCCGACGCGCCGAGACCGAGCAGTGGTCGTACGAGCAGCTGCTCTTGACGCTCTTCAGCGAAGAGGTCGCCCATCGGCGCGGCACGCGCCTCAACCGAGCCGTGCGCGCGGCCCAGCTCCCCTTCCTGCGCACCATCGAGGAGTTCGACTTCACCTACCAGTCGACGCTGCGCCTCACGACCTTCGGCTCGCTGCTCTCGCCCGACTTCGTGACGGAGGGCAACTCGGTCATCCTCTTCGGCAAGACCGGCCGCGGCAAGACGCACCTCGCCATCGCCCTCGCGTACCGCGCGATGCAGAACGGCTTCGATGCGCTCTTCGCCAACTGCGCCGAGCTCATCGACGAGCTCTCGAGTGCCAGCCGTGAGGGACGCCTGCGCGAAGCCCTCGCGCGGTACGTCAAGCCGCACGTGCTCGTCGTCGACGAGGTCGGCTACCTCACCTACGGCAACGACGCCGCCAACGTCCTCTTCCATGTGGTCAACGAACGCCACATCAAGCGGCGCTCGATGATCTTCACCACCAACAAGCACCCAAACCGATGGGGACCGGTGCTGCACGACGACGACCTCGCCGAGGTCATCGTCGACCGCGTCCTCGAGCGCGGCCGCCTGCTCAAGCTCGACGGCCCCTCCATGCGCACCAAGCACTTGGCAGACGACCCCACCTTGCACGACGATCAGGACAACACCGAGCGGCTCAGATTTTCCGGAACGAACGGCTCAGATTTTCCGGAACCTACA
>JADGHP010000241.1 GCA_019683855.1 Thermoleophilia bacterium | reverse complement strand
AGGAGCGCGAGGCCGGCGACCGCGGCTGCCACGCGCATGGGAAGTCCGAGCGGGACGCGCCGCGTCCGTTGCCTCGGCCAGACAGGCGCCTGCGGCTCGGACGCCCGCGCGTCGTTCCTGGGCGCCGCTTCGGCGATCGCCGCGAGATGCGCGGCTGCGATCGCCGGGGCCGGAGGCTCCGCTAGGAGAACCCTCGCGTCGCGGAAGAAGGCGGCGAGCTCCTGGAGCTCCTCGCCGCCCTCGGCCGGGGCGTTCCCGGCCAGGATCGCATCCGTCTCGCGGTCGCTCAGTCTCGAGAAGAGGCGCATCTCGTCTTGGGGAGCGCCGCAGCCGTTCACAGGGTTACGCCTTCCCTCGCCAGCGTGCGCTTGATGGCGGCCAGCCCGCGCCGCTGGAGCGCCTTGACGGCGCCGGGGCTCCTCCCGATCACCCTCGCGACCTCCTCGACGGTCAGCTCGCCGAGCACGCGCAGCAACAGCACGTCTCGCTGGTCGGGAGCGAGCTGCTCGATGATCCGGCGCACCCGTTCGGTCGCGGCTTCGTGCAGTACCTGCGTCTCGACGTCCTCCGGCGCGCGCCTGTCGACTGGAGCCTCCGGCGCGAGCTCCACGGGCCTGCGCGCGTGGCGGCGGCTCTCGTCGACGAGCCGGTTGCGGGCGATCACGAACACCCAGGCCCGGAAGTCGTGCTCGCCGCCCTCGAACCGGGGTAGGTCGCGGACGACCTGGAGGAACACCTCGCCCGTGAGATCCTCCGGCTCTCGCGCGCGCCGGGCGCGGAGGTAGCCGAGCACGAGGGGCGCGAGATCCAGGTAGATGCGGGACCAGGCCCATTCGGCGCCCGTTCTGGCCGCCGCGAGGATCTCGGGGAACTGTGCGCCCAGCATCGTTGGCTCGTCCAGATCCTCCGTTCCATCGACAGCGTGTACGGCCTGCTCCAGTCCTCGCGACGTCGAGGGCCCCGCCGCAGCGAGGCCCTCGGCATCCCAGGGAGAGAGGGGGAGTGTCGCTCAGCGCCGCACGAGCTCGCAGCCCTGGAGCAGGTCGGACTTGTCGGCGACGACGCGGTCGGAGCCGGGCCCGCAATTCACCTGATCGGCCCTGCCGTCCTTGGCGTTCACCGTGTCGTTGCCGGCGCCGGCGGCGATCTCGTCGGCGCCCGCGCCGCCGGTCAGCGTGTCGTTGCCGGCGCCCCCGTGGAGCGCGTCGTTCCCGAGGCCGCCGTTCTCGACATCGTTCCCGGTGTCGCCGGTCAGCGTGTCGTTGCCGGCGTTGCCGTCGAGCTCGTCGTTGCCCGCGCCGCCGCACAGGAGATCGTTGCCCTGGCCGCCGTTCACGACGTCGTCGCCGGCGCCCCCGTTGACCACGTCGTCGCCGCCCCCGGCATCGACGACGTCGTCGCCTTCGGCCGCACTGATCGCATCGTCGCTCTGGGTGCCTTCCAGGTTGCCGTCGCCGACGTCGCCGTCGTCGATGTTGTTGTGCTCTCCGTCGTTGAAAGCGCCGTCGCAGTTGGTCCCCGCGACGGCGACGACGCTTCGCTTGACGGCGTCTTGCCTGGCGGCGTGCGGCGCCGCCGACGCCGTGGATGCGATCACGAGTGTCGCGAGCACGAGGCCGAGCGTCAGGATCCTCATGAGGTACGTCCTTCTGGTCATGCCGCTCCTTTCTGGCGGGATCTCTCGGGTGGGGTCTGCGAGCTCACGCCTCGGAGAGCGCCGCGGGCCCGCGAAAGGTTGCGCGTCGACGGAAGATCCCCCGGAAGGGGGAGTGAGCGGGCGGCTCAGCGTCCGCGCCGCCGTCGTCGTCGCGCGGCCGTCTCCGTCACCGAGATCCCTTCGAGCTCTGCGGCGCGAAGAACCTTCTGGTCGAAGGAGACGACCGACGCGTCGGCGTGGTGGGCGGTGGCGAGACAGTAGGCGTCCGGGAGGCTGATCGGGTGAGCGCTGCGGAGTCGCGCGGCCTCGACGCCAGTCGCCTCACCTGGCTGGTGGATTGCGACTCCGAGAGCGGCGATCGCCTCGCGGGCCCTGCGCAGCCGACCCCGGTCGGCGGCGGGAGCGATGAGAACCTCGGAGAGGTTGACGACGCTGATCAGGCGAATGGCGTCGTGCTTCTGCCAGTCGATGAAGAGTGCGCGGGCCTGGGCATGGTGTGGGTCGGAGCTGTCGAGCGCGCCGATCAGCACATCGGCGTCGAGGACGACCCTCACCGCTCGGCGTCTTCCCGGTCGAGCCGCTCGAGGTACCGTGCCGGATAGGTGCCGGTGAGGGCGCCGAACGCCTTCTCGAAGCCGAGCTCGCCGCGGCGGATGCGCACCTCGCCCTCTGCGAGCGCTTCGACGACGACCTGATCGCCGGCGTGCAGTCTGGCTTCCTCGAGGACGGCGACCGGGATGGTGACCTGGTTCTTCGTGGAGATTCGCGGCATTGCCTTTACGCTATCAGTAAAGGATAGAGGCCGCGGATCGGCGACCGAGGC
>JADGHP010000240.1 GCA_019683855.1 Thermoleophilia bacterium | reverse complement strand
CTCTCGCTCTACCTGCCGATCGTCGTCGCCGAGGCGCGCGGAGCGACGCTGACCGACGTCGACGGCAACACCTACATCGACTTCGCGGGCGGCGTCGGCGTGATGAACGTGGGCCACTCGCACCCGCGCGTGGTCCAGGCGATCCAGGAGCAGGCCGCGCGCTTCACGCACACCGACTTCACGGTGATCCCCTACGAGGTCTACGTCGAGCTCGCGGAGCGCCTGCTCGCGGTCGCGCCGTTCTCGGGCCCCGCGAAGGCGGCCTTCTTCAACTCGGGAGCGGAGGCGGTCGAGAACGCGGTGAAGATCGCGCGCGCCGCCACCGGGCGCCCCGCCCTGATCGCCTTCGAGGGCGCGTTCCACGGGCGCACGCTGATGGCGCTCTCGCTGACCTCGAAGACGCGCCCCTACAAGGCCGGCCTGGGCCCGTTCGCGCCCGAGGTGTACCGCGTCCCCTTCCCGTACGAGTACCGGGGGATCGGCGCAGTCGACGCGCTCGCGGCGCTCGAGCGCGCGTTCGCGACGCAGGTTCCCGCCGAGTCGGTCGCCGCGATCGTGCTCGAGCCGGTGCAGGGCGAGGGCGGCTTCATCCCGGCGCCGCAGGCGTTCGTCGAGGGCGTGCGGGCGATCTGCGACCGGCACGGGATCGTGATGGTCGTCGACGAGGTGCAGACCGGCTTTGGCCGCACCGGCCGCATGTTCGCGATCGAGCGCTACGGGGTCGAGCCGGACCTGATCACGGTCGCGAAGTCGATCGCGGCCGGGCTGCCGCTCTCGGGCGTTCTCGGCAAGGCGGCGATCATGGACGCGCCCGGCGACTCGGCGCTCGGCGGCACCTACGTCGGCAACCCGGTCGCCCAGGCGGCGGCGCTCGCCGTCCTCGACGTGTTCGAGGAGGAGGGGCTCCTCGAGCGCGCGCGGCGCGTAGGCGAGGCGATTCGCGGCAGGATGCTCGAGTGGCAGGATCGCTTCAGCGCGATCGGCGACGTGCGCGGGCTCGGTGCGATGCTCGCCCTGGAGTACGTCCGCGACCGCGACACGAAGGAGCCGGTACCGGAGATCGCGACGCGCGTCGCGCAGGAGGCGGCCAAGCGCGGGCTCCTGCTCCTCGAGGCAGGCGTCCACTCGAACTGCAACCGCGTCCTCTGCCCGCTCGTGATCACCGACTCCGAGCTGGAGGAGGCGCTCGGCGCCTGGGAGGAGGCGCTCGACGCCGTTCTCGCGTAGCCGTTCCCGCGACCCGCGCGTTGTGCCGGAGTGACGGGACCGTCGCCGCGCAGCACTGCCCCGACGTCGAGCCGGCGAGGGCCCGTGATCGGTGAGGTGATCGCGGGGCGCTACGAGCTGGAGGCGCTCGTCGGCAGCGGCGGCATGTCGAGCGTCTACCGGGCGCACGACCGGCTGCTCGACCGGCGCGTCGCGCTCAAGATCCTCCACGAGCACTACTCGAACGACGAGGAGTACGTGGAGCGCTTCCGGCGCGAGGCCCGCGCGGTGGCGCAGCTCTCCCACCCGCACATCGTCACCGTCATCGACCGGGGCGCCGACGACGGCCGGCAGTTCATCGTCTTCGAGTACGTCGAGGGCGAGAACCTGAAGCAGCTCGTCGAGCGCCACGGGCAGCTACCCGTGCGGCGCGCGCTCGAGCTGGCGATCGCGGTCGCGGACGCGCTCGCGTTCGCGCACGCGCACGGGCTCGTCCACCGCGACGTGAAGCCGCAGAACGTCCTCCTCGACGTCGAGGGCGAGGTGAAGGTGACCGACTTCGGCATCGCCCGCTCGCTCGGGGTCGACCGCGGGGTGACGCAGACCGGCACCGTCCTCGGCACGAGCACCTACATCTCCCCCGAGCAGGCGGGCGGAAAGCCGGTGACCCCCGCGACCGACGTGTACGCGCTCGGCGTCGTCCTGTGGGAGCTCGTGACCGGGGAGGTGCCGTTCCCGGGCGACAACTTCGTCGCGGTCGCGCTGCGTCACATCAACGAGCCGCCGCCGAGCCTGCTGGCGGCCCGGCCGGACGCGCCGCCGCGGCTCGCCGCGGCGATCGAGCGCGCGCTCGCGAAGGATCCCGCGCGGCGGTTCCGGTCGATGAAGGACTTCGCGGCGGAGCTGCGCGCGTGCCTCGCCGAGCTGGGCGGCGGCGATCCCGAGCAGACGCTCGTGAGCATGCCGGCGGCGGCGCCGAAAGCGCCGGCGCGAACGATGAGGCGGAGAGCTCGACGGTCGCGAGGACGCCTGCTCGCCGCGGCGGTCGTCGCGGTCGCCGCGGTCGCCGCGGTTGTCGCCGGGGTGCTCGCGCTCGGCGGCTCGGGCACCTCGCCCGGGCACGGCACGAGCGGCGGGGGAACGGGAACGCCGGTGGCGCTGCGCGGCGTCGGCGACTACGACCCGCAGGGCAGCGGCGGCGAGCACGGCGAGACCGCGCCCGCCGCGACGGACGGCGACCCGGCCACGTCCTGGTACACGGAGACCTACGCGAGCG
>JADGHP010000239.1 GCA_019683855.1 Thermoleophilia bacterium | reverse complement strand
TGTGCGCGTTCGGCCCGCGCACGTCGCCGACGACGAGGTCGTCCTCGCCGAGGTGCGCCGCGAGCCACGCGGCGTCGACGATGCGGGGGAAGCCGCTCTCCGCCATCGGGCCGGAACTCAACCAGAACCGGTCACAGCGACGCGACGACAGCGGCCTCGGCGGCGACCGCGGGCCGCTCGAGCAGCCGCTCGAGCCAGTCCGAGAGCGCCGGGAAGCGCTCGAGCGAGACGCCGAGCTGGTCGCGCGTCCGCAAGAGCCACGGTACGTAGGCGATGTCGGCGAGCCCGTACTCGCGCCCGCCGAGCCACGGCCGGCCGGCGAGGACGGCGTCGAGCCGCGCGAGCTCCGCGTCGAGCCGCTCGCGGGCGCCCTCCTCGCCGCGCCGCAGCGCGTAGTAGGCAGAGGCGAGCTCGTCGTGCCGGAAGATCGCGAGCCGCGCGCGCGCCCGGTCGGCTGGGTCGGCGGGGAGCAGCGGCGGTTCCGGGTAGCGCTCCTCGAGGTACTCCATGATCACGGCGGACTCCGGCAGCACCCACCCGTCCTCCTCGAGCACCGGCACCCGGCCGGTCGGGTTCTTCTCGTAGATCCAGGCGGGCCGGTCGGCGAGGTCGATCTCGACCACCTCGTACTCGACGGCCTTCTCGGCGAGCACGATGCGGACGCGAGCGCAGTAGGGGCAGCGCGGCGCGTCGTAGAGCGTGAGCGTCATTCCTCCTCCCAGCCGTGGTCTGCATCGGAGAGCCCCATCGCCTCGGCGATCTGCCGCACGAGCTCGGTCGCGGGCGGCAGGTCGGCCGGCGAGGCGGCGGTGCGCGCGACCTCGCGGACGCGGGCGGGATCGGCGCCGGTGAGCCGCGCCACCACCGTCGGGTTCGCTCCCAGCGCGACGACGTCGCCCGGCGCGAGCTTCCCGAAGTACTCGGGGACCGACAGGTACTCGTCCACCGCGCCGCCGCGGTCGTACAGGGCGTAGCGGACGACGGCGCCCTCCTCGACGCCGATCGCGACGGTGACCGCGGCAAGCGCGAACGACAGCTCGCTGGCGAGCCGCCGCAGTTGCTTCGGCTCGCGATCACAGAGCTCGTCGTGGACGGCCACCCAGCCGTTGCGGGGCCCGTCGACGCGCGTGCCGGCGGAGCGACCGAGGCGGGGCAGCACCTTCCGCACCGTCCGCTCGACCGCGCCCGCGTCGTCGGTCTGGACGTGGACGGAGCCGAACGTGGGGCCGGCGGCGGGCGCGAGCCGCGCCTCGAGCTCGTCGAGGCGGGCGCCGAGCGTAAGCTCCACCGGCCGCAGCCCCCAGCGCTCGTACACGGCGCGCGCGGCCTCGTTCGAGGCGAGCACCTCGAGCTCGAGCATCTCCACCCCGTCGGCCCGCAGCCGGGCCGCGACCTCGCGTACGAGCTCGGCCGCGACGCCGCCGCGCCGAGCCTGCGGCCGCACGTAGACGAGGTCGAGGAAGCCGAGCGTGGGCCCGCGCCGCGTCGCGACCGCGAGCCCGACCGCGGCGCCGTCCCGCTCGGCGAGGAGCACGATCCCGTCGCGCACCGTGCCCTCGAGCGCACGCAGGTCCTGCTCGGCGTCGACCTCGCGCCACGGCTCGTCGGGCACCTCCCGCTCGAACTCCTGCCAGAGTTCGCGCACGAGCGGCAGGTCGTCGAGGGTCGCGGTGCGGATCACGGCGTCAGGAACTGTGCGAGGAGGTAGTGCGCGGTGAGGTTCTGGAACGGCTCGAAGCGCGCGCCCGCGGCGCGCACGTCGGTCTCACCATAGAGCGCGACCACCGCCTTGCGCAGCGCGAGGTCGCCCGCCGGCCACGCGCGCGGGCGGCCGAGGTGGCGGGCGAGGAACCAGTCCGCCGTCCACTCGCCGAGGCCGCGCTGCGCGACGAGCCGCGCCTTCACCTCGTCGTCGGGGAGCGCCGCGAGCGCGTTGAGGTCGAGGTCGGAGCGGGCGAGCCCGATGACGTACTCGGCCTTGCGGCGCGAGAAGCCGAGCCCGACGAGGTCGTCCTCGGAGGCGGCGGCGAGCCGCTCGCGCGTCGGGAACGCCCAGGCGCGGCCGACGGGCTCCCCGAACCGCTCGACGAGCCGGTTCCGGATCGCGACCGCGGCGCGCAGCGAGACCTGCTGGGCGGTGATCGAGGTGACGAGCGCCTCGAAGGGGTCGGGCGAGAGCGCGGGGCGGAAGCCGGCGAAGCGCGCGACGAGCGGCGCGAGCTCGGGTCGCTCGGCCGCCCACGCGGAGAAGGCCCCAAGGTCGAACTCGAGGCCGAGCAGGCGGCGGACGACCGGCTCGGTCTCCGCGTCGAGCGGCTCCACCTCGACACCGCCCGGCGCGGCCGCGAGCCGCAGCTCCCGTCCGTTCACGGCGCGATAGAGCGTCCCGTCCTGCCAGAGGCTCGCCCGGTCGAGCCCGAACGCGCGAAACCGCGCCGTCGTCAGCGCGAAGTCGAACGGTGCGGGCACGGCGAGGAGCGCCA